>DASYJV010000298.1:0-2496 GCA_035996105.1 Candidatus Limnocylindrales bacterium
GCTTCCTTCTTGGTCATCCGCTCGAAGTCGCCGTTGGCCTGCCGCGCCTCGAGCTGCTCGAGCAGCCCGATCCGCTTCTTGATGGTCACGAAGTTGGTGAGCATGCCACCGAGCCAGCGCTTGTTGACGTAGGGCTGGTTGGCGCGCGTCGCTTCCTGTGCGACCGGCTCCTGGGCCTGCTTCTTGGTCCCCACGAAGAGGACCTGGTCGCCCCGGGCGACGGTCTCGCGGACGAACTCGAGCGCGACGTCCAGCCGCTGGACGGTCTGCGCGAGATCGATGATGTGGATCCCGTTGCGCTCGGCAAAGATGAACGGCTTCATCTTGGGGTTCCAGCGGCGGGTCTGGTGGCCGAAGTGGACTCCGGCCTCGAGCAGCTGCCGCATCGAAACGGACGGCACGGTGGCGACCTCCTGTCGGTTCATTCCTCCGCGGACCTCGTCGCCGGGGGCCGGAGGGCGGAGGCCCTGCCGACACCGTCCCGGTCGGAACGGTCCACGTGTGTGCTCCGACCCTGGTGGAGTCGGGCGTTGATCTGGCGGCTCGGGACGGACCCGGACCGGGCGGGAGTGTAGCACGGGTGTCCCGGGAGAGGGCCGCCGCGGGGGCCGGCGCTTCAGCCTCCTACAGCGCGTGTCGGTGGTGCCTGACCCGCCCGCCGGGTTCGACCACCACCAGGTCGAATCGTAGCGGCAGGTGCGGCAGCGCCTCACCACCGGGCAGCGAACCGCGATCGAGAAGCCCGAATGCGGCCGCTCGCACGCGGACCCGCTTGCGATGATCGACGGTCTCCTCCGGGAGCCCGTAGTCGCGGACCGCGCGCCAGCGAACCTCGACGATCACCAGGGCCGCGGGCGGTCCTGGATCGACCGCGACAAGATCAAGCTCGAAGCGACCGACATGGACGTTTCGCGCCAGGACGGTCCAACCGGCCGTCGCGAGCCGGTCGGCGACCAGCGACTCTGCCGCGTCACCCGCCTGCTGGGCCCGCGTCCTTGCTGGCTCCTCGTCTGATCCGTCGGCCATGCTCGCATCGTGGTCATCGGGACTTATCCGGCACGTATCCACTCGCCCGACGGATCAGGCCGGTGCACCGAGCTCCAGCGACTCGAGATCGAGCGCGTCGAGCATGGCGTCATCAGCCATGACCGGGACGAGCTCGCGGGCGAGGAGCTCGTGGGTCTCTCGCGACGCTGCCGGGTCCGCCAGCAGGTCGAGCTCGAGCTGATCGCCGGCGAGCGTCCGCTGGAGCGCGAGGAATGAGCGCCGGTGGAAGGGCGTCAGGCCGAGCGCCCGGATCGCCGACCGGTGCTCGAGCGTGGCATACCCCTGGTTGCGCTCCCATCCGTAGCCCGGATAGCGGACCGCCAGCAGCTCCATCATCCGATCGCGCACGACCTTGGCCACGACCGAGGCGCACGCGATCGAATAGACCTTGGCATCCCCGTCGACGATGTTGGAGTACGGCCCCACGACCGCCTCGAACCCGGCGATACGGTTGCCGTCGACCAGCACGTGCTCATGGCCACCGACCCGGGCGATCGCCCGGCGCATCGCGAGGTGGGTGGCGTGATAGATGTTGAGCTGGTCGATCTCACGGACCGAGGCTGCCCCGACCCCGACCGCCACCGCCCGGGCCCGGATCATCGGGGCGAGGCGCTCGCGCTGCCCGGCCGAAAGGGTCTTCGAGTCACGGACCCCGGCGATCCGATGGCAGCCCGGTCGCATGATGACGGCGGCCGCCACGACCGCTCCGCAGGTCGGGGCCACCCCGACCTCGTCGACCCCCACCACCCGCACGAGGCCCTCGTTCCACAGACGGCGTTCGTGGCGGAGGGTCGGGACGATCGGAGCCATCGACCCGTAGCCTACCGGAATCGAAGGACCCCGCCGGTGGGCGGGGTCGGGAGGGTCTGCGTCGGGGTTCCGGGCAGTCGCCCGGCCGGGGCTCAGCTGTTGGTGCGGCGCTCGCGGAGGGTCGCCGCCTTGCCCACGCGGTCGCGCAGGAAGTAGAGCTGCGCGCGTCGCGCGACGCCGTGGCGGACGACCTCGATCTTCTCGATGCGCGGACTGTTGATCTTGAACGTCCGCTCGACACCGACGCCGGAGGCGATGCGCCGGACGGTGATGGAGCGGGTGATCCCGCCGCCGCGAAGACGCATGACCGTCCCCTCGAAGACCTGGATGCGCTCGCGGTTGCCCTCGACGACCTTGGCCGACACCTTGACGGTGTCACCGGTGGCGAGTTCGGGAAGGTCGGTTCGAAGCTGGTCCTGGACGATCTCGTCGAGCACGGTCACGGGGCGGTTCCTGACTCGATTGGGCAGCCGCGGCTGCGGGTGGGTGTCGGGATGGACGCGGACTCGCGTCGGCGGCGGAGTATAGCACGGGCCCGCCGGGGGTCAGTCTTCCGGAGCGAGGTCCGGACGTCGGAGCCGCGTCCGCTCGACGGCCTGCTGCCGCCGCCAGCGGGCGACCGCTCCGTGGTCGCCCGAC
>DASYJV010000299.1:0-3228 GCA_035996105.1 Candidatus Limnocylindrales bacterium
CGGATCGCAGGCGGCGGGAGGTTCATGTGCTCTCGGCGGCGACCCTGATGCTGCGATCGGCAAGCTTGGATCCACGGTGCTCTCCACCGGGCCCTTTGGTGAGAAGCCAGCCTCGCCCGCGGACATCACGCTTACGGCGGACGAGATGGCCAAGGTCAAGGGCATGGGCGCAACGGCGGCGATCGTCATGCACATCAAGAGCGATTGGGAAAAGGCCCAGGTCAACGGCCTGACCACGACGTTCAACGACCTCGGGATCAAGGTCATCGCCAGCACGAACGGGGAAGGCAAGACCGAGAAGCAGGTCGCCGATATCGAGACAGTGCTCGTCCAGAAGCCGAGCGTCGTCGTCTCGATCCCTTGGTCCCCGGGCGACGAGGTCGCCGCGTATCAGAAGATCGTCGACTCGGGCGCCAAGCTCGTGTTCGCGGACAATGCGATCCCGAATTTCAAGGCTGGCAAGGACTACGTCAGCACCGTCTCCGCCGACAACTACGGTAACGGGGTTGCGTCCGCCTACCTCATGGCCAAGGCCCTCAAGACCAAGAACGGCGATTACAAGGGCTCGATCGGCGTCGTCTGGTTCGACATCGACTTCTTCGTGACCAACCAGCGTCGCGATGCCTTCCGGGCAACGATCAAGGACTGCTTTCCAAACATAAAGATCGCGGAGGACCAGGGGTTCCCGGCGGGCGCCGACCTTGCCGGCGGCGCAGGGACCGTGGC
The DNA here is from genome assembly GCA_035996105.1 of Candidatus Limnocylindrales bacterium. GTDB lineage: Bacteria > Chloroflexota > Limnocylindria > Limnocylindrales > CSP1-4 > SPCO01. The sequence goes on from DASYJV010000299.1 coordinate 727, forward strand.
CTCCGCCATGCTGTCCCGCAACCCGACGCTGGACGGGATCTGGGCCGTCTGGGATGCGCCTGCCGAAGGCGTGATCGCCGCGGCTCGCTCGGCCGCTCGCAACGATCTGATCGTCACCACCGAGGACCTGGGCCTGACCGCTGCGCTCAGCCTCAAGAAGGGCGAGTTCATCCAGGGCCTTGGTGCCCAGCGACCGTACGACCAGGGCGTGGCCGAGGCCAAGCTCGCCGCCTACGGCCTGCTCAACAAGCAGGCATCGCCTTACGTCGCGCTCTATGCCCTCGCTGTGACGAAGGACAATGTCCTGCAAGCCTGGAAGGACGTCTATCACACCGACCCGCCAGCCGAGCTCGCAGGCCCCTAAGCCATCGAGCGTCCGACACCCCGTTTGGCCTGCCCGAGCCCCTCGCCGGGCAGGCACTCGATCCGTTAAGGAGTCGTCATGGGCGGCGCCGTAGCCCCGGGATCGCCGACGGAAATCGCGAACGCGGTCACGATGCGGGGCATCACGAAGTCGTTCGGCGGAGTCGCCGTCCTCAAGGAGGTCGACTTCGACCTCCGACCGGGTGAGATCCACGCCCTGGCCGGCGGCAATGGCGCCGGCAAGTCAACGTTGATGAAGATCCTCGTCGGCGTCTACGAACGCGATGGCGGAACCTACGAGGTCGATGGCCAGCGGGTCGACTTCCATTCGGTCCAGGAGGCCCGGACCGCCGGCGTAGGCATGGTGTTCCAGGAGTTCAGTCTGGTCCCGACGCTAAGTGTCGCCCAGAACGTGTTCCTGACCCGCGAACCGCGAACTCGCGGCGGATTGATAAACGACGGCGAGATGGAGCGTCGGACACGCGAGCTCTTCGCCACCATGAGCGTCGAGGTCGACCCGCGCCCCTCGCTCGATGAGGTGCCGACCGCCCTCTGGCAGCTGACCGAGATCGCCAAGGCATTGTCACAGGACGCGCGCATCCTGATCATGGACGAGCCGACGGCGGCGCTGGCCAAGGCGGAGACGGTCGAGCTCTTTACCCTCATGCGCCGACTGAAGGAGCAGGGCATCTCGATCGTCTATATCTCGCATCGCATGGAAGAGATCTTCGAGATCTGCGACCGGATCACGGTTCTGCGTGACGGGGGCAGGGTCATGACCGAGCGCCTGGCGGACGTCACGCCGCAGGCGGTCATCGATACGATCGTCGGCCGCAAGCTCGAACACACCCTCGAGTACAGGGAGCGCGAGATCGGCACGGAGGTGATGCTCGAGGCTCGAGGGCTGGCGACGGCAAACAAACTGCGCGGCATCGACTTCGCGCTCCATACGGGAGAGGTCCTCGGCCTCGCCGGGCTGATGGGCAGCGGGCGAACGGAACTGGCTCGCGCCCTGTTCGGGATCGACGCTCTCGAGTCCGGCGACGTCCTTGTTCGCGGACGGCCGGTCGCGATCGCGAATCCACGCGATGCGATCGACAACGGGATCGCGCTGATCCCCGAGGATCGGCGGGCGCAGGGCCTGATCCTCGAGCACGCCGTCCGCGAGAACCTCCTGCTGCCGCTGCTGAGCCGGATCAGCCACGTCGGCTTCGTCGACGACGCGGAAGGCGACCGCCGCACCCAGGCCTACGTCAAGCTGCTGTCGATCATGGCCCGGTCTACAAGCCAGCCCACCGGGACGCTGTCCGGGGGCAACCAACAGAAGGTGGTGATCGCCAAGTGGCTCGGCGTGGGGCCCCACATCCTGATCATGGATGAGCCGACGGCCGGGGTCGACATCGGGACCAAGGGCGAGATCGTGAACCTGATCAGGGACTTCGCCAACCAGGGGAACAGCGTGATCCTCATCTCCTCCGAGCTGCCCGAACTGCTCGCGGTCAGCGACCGGATCCTCATCCTGCGCGACGGCCGCGTCGAAGGCGAGATCGACCGCGGAACGATCCACCGCGAGGAGGACCTCCACCACGCCATCCAGGGCGTAGGGGTGCATCGATGAGCGATCTCGCCCCGCCCGATCGCCGCGGCCTTGCCTCACTACGGGCCGTCGACTGGCGGCAATACATCATCTACTTCGGCTTCGTCATCGTCTTCCTGGTCTTCGCGATCACGCTCGGTGACAAGGGTTTCCTGACGTCCACCAACCTGCTGAACGTCTTCCGCCAGACGGCGATCATCTCGATCATGGCCGTCGCGATGACGTTCGTCATCGGTGCCGGCAACATCGACCTCTCCGTCGGTGCAACCGCCGGCTTGTCATCGGTGACCACCGCGTTGGCCCTCGGCGCGTGGGGCCTGCCCCTGCCGGCGGCGGTGGTTGTCGGGTTGCTCACGGGCCTCGTCGTGGGCGTCGCCAACGGTCTCCTCGTCGCGTACGTCGCGATCCCGGCGTTCCTGGTGACGCTGGGAACCCTCGGGATCGTCAATGGAGCCGCCCAGTGGCTCAGCGATACGGCGCCAATCCCGATCCAGAACGATACCTTCACCTACATTTTTGGCTCCGGCGACATCGGGCCCATC
>DASYJV010000300.1:0-15585 GCA_035996105.1 Candidatus Limnocylindrales bacterium
CGATCTGGCCATCGAGCACGCCGCGTCGCGCGGCGGCGCCATCGAGGCGGTCGCCCTGACGCACGTCGACCCCGACCATGCCGGCGGCGCCGAGGCCCTCGCGCTCCGGCTCGGGATCCCGATCCTGGCCGGGCCTGGCGGCGGCCGGCCGCTGCCGTACGCCGTCCGGGAGCTGGCCGATCTCGAGATGCTCCCCGTCGGCGACGTGCCGCTCCGGATGATGTGGGCGCCCGGCCCCCGGCCGGACCACGTGGCGTTCCTTGGGGCGGACCTGGGCATCGCGATCACGGGCGACCTCGACGGCGTTCGTGGCGCCCGGACGATCCCGGGCACGCCCGATGCGACGGCCTGGGCCGCGTCACTCGAGCGTCTCGCGCGTCTCGCTCCCGGGGCGCGGCGTCTGCCGGGCCATCCCGGGATCGGTTGACGTGGCCCGCGTCGGCCGCGAATCTGCGCGGATGCATGACGCTCGGCGGGATGCGCCGACCTCGCCATCGATGGGCGGGCTCCACTGGCTTGCCTGGGTCTTCATCCTGCTCGCGCTCGCAGCGCTGGTGCGGTTCATCGTCAGCGCGAGCTTTTCGCCAACGCCATCGATCGTCGACTTCGTCGTGTATGTGCTCCAGGTGCTGCCGGCCGTGGTCGCCATCCTCTTCCCGACGGCGCTCCTCGCCCGACACCCCGATGCCGCGTCCCGGATGCCCCTCGTCCTGCTCGGCACGATCCTCTTCGCGCTGGTCCAGGGGCTGTCGATCCTGGCCGGCCCGCTCCAGGTGGTCTTCGAGACCATCACCCCGCCCAGCGCGGATCTGCCGACGTTCGTTCCCCTGGCCGAGACCTACAACGGGCTGACGTCGCTGCTCGCGGCGGGTGCGTTGGGACTGCTGGCCCGCGGTCTGTCGCTCGCGCGAAGAGCCGAGGACACGTCAGGGCGATGGATCGAGTTCATCGTTCCGGTGGCGACGGTCTTCGCGACGATCGTCGGGATCCTCGCGGTCTCGAACCTCGTCCTGCCGGATCCCTTGTCGCCCGTCTACGTCGCTTTCCTCAGCGCGAGCGTCGCGCTTGGGATCCTGCGGGTCGCGGCCTGGGGATACCTCGCCACCAGCGCGCTGCGGGGCTGGCTGGCGGGCGACCGACCGAAGTGGAGCTGGGGTCTCGCGTCGGCAGCGGGCGCCGTCGTCATCGTCGCCCTCGTCGTCGTCAATCTCCGCGACGTCTTCGACGTCCAGGACCCGACGCTCGTGCAGGTCTTCGGCTGGGTGATCACGATCGCCTACGCGGTCGGGCACCTCTGCCTGCTGGCCGCATTCGCCACCGGCCTCCCGGCGCCGGACGATCCCGACGAACCGGCTGCGCTTGGCGATCGCGGCGAGCCGGTCTTCGATGACGAGTTCCCGGAGGAGCTCCGCCGGGCGCGCGGTCGGATCGGTCGCTAGCCGCGGTCGTCCGCGGGCAGGGCGGCCGCCAGGTTCCGAAGGAAATTGAGCCCCTCATCGACCTGCTCGGCTGGCGCGTCCGGCCCCGGCATGAGGATGCATGGTCGTCCGGCCAGCGCGACGCCCGCGAGGTGACCCCAGGACTGGGTCAAGGGCCGGCCGGCACAGATGGTCGCCACGCGCTTGTAGATGAAGACGATGGCGGCCGGCCGCCAGATGAAGATCTTCTGCCACAGCGGGGCGACCCCGGCGGTGAGCGCGGCGTCGGTCGCATCGTCGCGCGCGGTCGGGACCTTGAGCAGGTCGGTGATGCCGTGGCCGGCTGCCAGCAGCGCGTCATCGGCGGTCTCGATCGGCGTCCCCGGCGGGATGACCGCGGCCGTCATCAGCCGACGCCAGAAGGTCTGGCCGAGACGGCCCTGGTGGTAGTGGCCGGGCTCGACGCTCACCGGCGACGGGTTGAGCCCGACGAACAGGAGTCGATCGCGAAGCGGGGGAAGGTCCGCGAGGGTATCGACCGGGCGGCCATCGAGCTCGATCGTCGTCCGATGGGACCCCGGTCCCGGGCGATGGGCGAGGGCGGTCAGGTCGTCGGGGAGCATCGGTCGCTCCGTGGTGCCCCACCGCGTCCCGAGCGGACCTGACCGGTCAGGACGCTGGACCGCTGGGGTCGGTCGGGTCGTTCTGGCCGGAGGTGCGGTTCTGGATCTCGCCCTGCGCCTTGACGGCCTCGGTCTTCGCCTCGCGGAAGCCACGACCGAGCGCGGCGCCCCACTTGGGGAGGGTCTTGGGTCCGCGTAGCATCACCACGAGCACGAGGGCGACGATCAGGATGACGAGCAGGTCCATGCGGCGATGGTACAGCGCGGTCAGCGCGCTCGGGGCGGGCGCCGGGCGACGGGGATGACCAGGCGCAGGGCGGTATGGCTCGGCGAGAACGAGGCGACCTTGTTGTCGACCAGCCCGGCGGCCTTCGCGGCGTCGATGACATCGGTGTCGCGCAGCGTCGCGGTCTTGCCCTTGCGCGAGACGACCCAGATCGCGCCATTCGGGCGGAGGCGGCCGGCCAGCTCCTCGAGCGGCGCAAGGGCGTCGAGGGTCTCGGCGCCGAGCAGGACCACGTCGGTGTCGGGCTCGGGCCAGCCCTCGGTCAGGTCGCTCGTGCGGTCGGCCATGGTGCGCCGGATGTCGGCGTCATCGATATCGATGAGCGCGACGCGCATCCCGGGGCGGATGCCGAGCTTGTCCAGCAGGGGCGTGGTGTAGACCCGTTCCATCCCGGTATCGTGCCATGCGTGTTGCTCGTTTTCGGGCCGCGTTCGGCCTCCTATGACTTCGGGCCCGCGCACCCGCTGACACCGCGGCGGTTCGGGCCCGGGATCGGGCTGTTGCGGGCGCTCGGCGCGGAGCCCGGTCTCGCGCCTGAGCCCGCTCCTGACGAGGAGTTGCTGTGGTCCCACACGCGACGCTACATCGATGTGGTCCGGCGGTTCTCGCGCGACCCGTTCGGGATGCCCGAGGCGGGGATCGCGGAGGGTGGTGACGACCCCCCGTTCGCAGGGATGCACGAGGCCGGGGCGATGGTCGCCGGCGGCTCGCTTCGGGCGGTCGAGGCGGTGATGCGTGGCGCCGCAGAGCACGCCTTCCATCCTGGCGGTGGGCTGCATCATGCGATGCCCGATCACGCGTCGGGGTTCTGCATCTATGACGATCCGGCGCTGGCGATCGCCCGGGCTCGGCGCGACGGCCTGCGCGTCCTGTACGTCGACCTCGACGTTCACCACGGTGACGGGGTCCAGTCGATCCACCTGGCCGACCCTGGCGTGCTGACCATCTCCTTCCACGAGTCAGGCCGATACCTGTTCCCGGGAACCGGCGGGGTGGGGGAGCTTGGGGAGGGGATCGCTGCCGGGACATCGGTCAACGTGCCGATGGAGCCCGGGACCGGCGAGGGGGCATGGCTGGCGGCGGTATCGGCGTTGCTCCCCGACCTGGCCGCCGTGTTCGGGCCGGACCTGATCGTCTCGCAGCACGGCGCCGACTCGCACGCGTGGGACCCGCTCGCGCACCTGCGCGTGACGACGACCGCGATGGGCGAGGCGGCGCGGCTGGTCGACCGAGTGGCGCATCGGCATGCCGAGGGTCGCTGGCTGGCGACCGGGGGCGGCGGGTACGACGCGTACCGGGTCGTGCCGCGGTCGTGGAGCCTCGTCTGGCTGGCCGGAGCCCATCGCGAGGTCCCGTCGTCGACGCCGGTGGAGTGGCGAGAACAGTGGGCATCCGAGGGTGCCCGATACGGCCAGACGCCGCTCCCGGCGACCTTCGAGGATGCCCTGAACGCCGGCCTGGAGCTCGATGCCTCCCAAGCCGCGGCCGAGGCGCGAACCGGAGAGACCGCCCGGCTCGTGCGGCGGCTCGTCGTGCCCCGCCTGCTCCAGGTGGCGCGCGATCGCGGTTGGTGGGACCCGCTGGTTGGCTCGGGGAACCGCGCGATGTCCGCCGGCGCCGAGCCATTGCCCGGTGTCGAGAGTCCTGTCCTCCTTGGCGCCGTTGACGCATCCACGTGGGCGCAGATCACGCTCGAACCGCGGGTCGTGGTGCCCTCCGACCCGGCCACGGGTCACCAGCTCATCGAGGCCGCCATCCAGGACGGTGCACTCGTCGCCGCCGCGGTGGCGGGGACGCGGATCGTCGGCCTGGCGGTCGCCGGGCCTCGGGACGGCCGTGCGCAGCGCGAGCTGCTGGCGGTCGGTGTCGCGCCGCCATTTCGGCGTCAGGGCCTCGCGACGCGCCTGCTCGAGGCCTGCCTGGCCGCCGACGATGTCCACGTCACCGCCGAGGTCACGGTCGCCGAGCGCGATCCGGTCGAACCGCTCGACCGAGCGCTTCGGGCGACGATCGCACGCCAGCTCCTCGAGCGGGCTGGCTTCGAGCTCGCGGCCGCCGCGGAGGACGTCCGCCTCGCCGACCCCGCGGCCTTGCGTGCGGTCCGACGCGCGACCCGGCCGTAAGAGCGCTCCGGGAGGCCCTCGGCCCGAGGCGCGACTAGCCCGGCGGTCCCTCGGCGGGCCGCGCCGGGCCGGTGAGGCGGTAGCCGAGCCCGTATTCGGTCGCGATGTAGGCCTCGCCAGGGGCTGCGGCATCGAGCTTCAGTCGCAGGTTGCGGATCGTCATCCGGAGCAGGTGGACATCGACGTCGTAGCCGGCACCCCAGACCTCACCGAGGACCTGCCGGTGGGTCACCAGCTGCCCGGCGTGCTCGACGAGATAGGCGAGGAGCCGGAACTCGGTCGGGGTCAGCCGGATCTCGTCGCCCCGCAGCCGGGCGCGATGCTCACCGAGATCGACCACCAGATCGCGGTGCTGGAGGCGGCGCGGCCGGTCCGGGTTCGCCGTCGCCGCTCGCCGGAGCGCGGCTTCGATCCTGGCCGACAGCTCGGGGAAGCTCAGCGGTTTGGTGATGTAGTCGTCGGCCCCGAGCTTGAGTCCCCGGATCTTGTCGGCCTCCGAGCTACGCGCGGTGACCATCAGGATCGGGATCCGGCTGAACTCGCGGATGCGAGCGATGATCTGCCAGCCATCGAGTCCGGGCAGCGCGACGTCGAGGATCACGAGGTCCGGATGATCATCGTAGAAGCGGCGCAACGCGTCCGGTCCCGTCCGCGCGACGACGGTCCGGTAGCCGGCGCGTCCCATCCACAGCTCCACGAGATCGGCGAATTCGGGCTCGTCCTCGACGATGAGGATCGTCTCAGCCACCGCGCGCCTCCGAGTGCGCGACGGCCGCCGCGCGCGCCCGGGATCGGCCCGCGGCGACCCGCCGACCGCGAAGCACGGGCAGCGTGAACTCGACCCGCGTTCCCGGGCGACCGTCCGGTCGGTCGTCGAGTCGAAGCGTCCCGCCGTGCGCTTCGACCAGTCGCCGGCAGATATACAGGCCGAGCCCGGTCCCGGGGATCCGGGATTCCCGGACATTCCAGGCGCGATGGAAGGGTTCCATGACGAGCGCCCGCTCGGCTTCCGGGATCCCGACGCCCTCGTCGTCGACGGCAACGGTCAGCCATTCTCCGGCGACCGCGGCGCTCACCCCCACGACTCCATCGGCCGGCCCGTACTTGAACGCGTTCTCGACGAGGTTCTCGAGGATCTGACCGACCCTCGCGGCGTCGACATCGAGCGGCGGCAGATCGCGCGGCAGATCGATGACGAGTCGGTCCGCCCGGCCCGAGGCCTCGAGGTCCCCGCGCAGTCGCGTCGCGAGCGCCGCGAACAGCACGGGACTCCGCTCGAGGATGAGCGGATCGGCATGCAGATGGGTGACATCGAGGATCTGCCCGACGAGCGCGGAAAGACGATCGGTGACCTCGTCGATCCGTTCGAGATAGGCGCGCTGCTCCTCGGCTCCGAGGTCCAGGTGGAGGAGGGTCTCGGCGTAGCCACGGATGAGCGAGAGTGGCGTTCGAAGCTCGTGACTGACGGTCGCCACGAAGCCCTCGCGGAGTTCCTCGAGGGCCCGAAGCGCGCTGATATCGCGCACGATCGCGGTCGCCTGCGCTCGCCCGACGAGCGCATTCGCCTCTCCGCGCGCGACCGCCGAGTAGCCGCCGGCGACTCGGATCGAGCCTCCGTCCGCACCGCGGATCGCGGTCTCGTGATACGGCATCGGCACACCGGTCGCCATGACGGCCGCCAGCGGGCAGGCGTCCGGGCCGTGGCCGCCCGCCACCTCGCAGCCGAGCACGTCCCCGCAGGTCCGCCCGAGCGCATCGGCCGCGGCGACGCCCAGCAGCCGTTCACCGGCCGGATTGAGGCGAACGACCCGTCGTTCGGCGTCGACCTGGACGATCAGGTCGGTGGTCCCGTCGACGACCGCGCGGAGCTCGCCGCGCTCGCGCTCGAGCGTCTCCCGGAGCCCGGCGCCGCTGAACGCGACGACCAGCTCGTGTCGCGCCAGCTGGACCACCCGGACCCCGTCGTCATCGGCGGTGCGACCGTCGATCGCCCACATCGCCAGCAGGATCGTCGGCGGCGTGTCGGAGAGGCCCACGGCCCGCGCACCGGGGATGCCCGCGCACCAACGGCGCCCATCGTCGAGCGAGGACAGCTCGACCGGCGGCAAGACGCCACCGATCGGTGCCGGATCCCCGACCGACGCCAGCAGCCGCAGCTCCGGGCCATCCGGACCACCGAGCCAGAGTGCCCCCGAGTCGACGCCGCTCAGCCGCACGACCTCGAGCGTGACCGACCTGGCCAGCTCCTCGAGCGATCCACCCGAGGCGACCAGCTGGCTCAGCTGGTACTGGGCGAAGAGCGCGTCCGCCTCGCGCTGGCCGGCGTCGAACGCCCGGCGGATCTCCCCTTCGAGCGCATCGATCCTGGCCAGCAGCGCCGCCCGATCGTTCACCGGCGCCCCAGCGCACAGAGCAGCAGCAGGCACGAGACGGCCCCCGGATCGAGATGGCCGACCGATCGCTCCCCGAGCCGGAGCGCCAGACCGCGACGCGCGAGAAGGCCCCGCGTCGAGCGCATCCCGTCCCGGCCGGCGACGATCGCGGCGGCATACGCGGCGCGCACTGGTTGCCCGGCCTCGATGGCTCGCTCGAACGCATCGGCGGCGGGCGCCAACGTGTCGAGGATCGTCTTGTCGCCGACCTGGCACCGTCCCCGGCGGGCAAGACCCGCGGCGGCCGCCCGGAGCATCGCGGCGATGGCCGGCCCATCGAGCTCGGGCGCACGCCCGGCGAAGCCGGCCTCGATACAGGCCGTGCCATACAGCGGCCCGGACGCCCCCCCGACGGCCGCCACGAGCCGATGCCCGACGGCCTGCAGGATCTCGCCGGGTGGCGTGCTCGCCGGGAGCTCGGTGAGGAGCTGGCTGACCGCGCGGAACCCGATGACGAGGTTGTCGCCGTGGTCCCCGTCACCCAGGACGGCGTCGAGCCGGGTCAGATGCCGGGCATGGCGCGCCATCATCCGATCGCATCGTTCGAGACCGGCGCGCAACGTGGTGGCATCAAGCACCCAGTCCGTCCGGGCATCGACGACGACGGCGGGGTCGGCAGATGGCGACGGCACGGTCGGACCCTCCAGGACGTCGGCGGCGGGCCCGAGTGTAGACACGCTCGCTCCCGTTCGGCAACGGTTGCGGACCCCGCCTCGCGACGCATCCGCCACTTCAGCGGACCTCATGACGCGACGTTGCTGGCTTCTTGACAAGTCCGGCCGGACGATCGGCCGATCACCGAACCGATACGAAAGGAGGCGCATTTGGTGGGGTTGGTCCTGATCTCCCACAGCGGCACCCTGGTCACCGGCCTGCGCGAGATGGTCACGCAGGTGGCCGGCGACGAGGTTGCCGTCGGGACCGCAGGGGGGACGGATGACGGTCGCCTGGGCACGAGTGCGCCGCGGATCGCGGAGGCGCTTCGCTCGACACTCGACGCCAGCCCCGATGGCGTCGTCGTGCTGTTCGACCTGGGCAGCGCGGCGCTCAGCCTGGAGCTGGCGCTCGAAGACCTCGATCCGGCCGATCGGGATCGGACACGCATCAGTGAAGCCCCGCTGGTCGAAGGCGCGGTCCTCGCCGCCGTCCAGGCCAGTGTCGGCGCAACCCTCGACGAAGTCGAAGCCGCCGCAGCGGCGGCGTCCACGATGACCAAGCTGCCACGAGACTGACCATGCCCGAATTGACCGTGATCGTCGCAGACCCAGCCGGGCTGCATGCCCGTCCCGCAGCCCGCTTCGTGCAGGCCGCCTCGCGCTTCGAGAGTCGGATCGTGCTCCGCCACGGCGGTCGCGAGGCCGACGCCAAGAGCCTCATCGCCCTGCTCGGTCTGACGATCCGTCCGTCATCCGAGATCGTCATCGCCGCCGATGGGCCGGACGCGGATGCGGCCATCGCCGCGCTCGCCGCGGAGCTCGGTCCATATCTCGGCGTCGTCACCTGAATCCCTGAGAGGAGGAATGTCCATGTCGTCTCCGACCCTTTCCCAGAAGTTCACCGCGGAAGTGGTGGGCACCGCGATCCTCGTGTTCATCGGGGCGGGATCCGTCCCGTTGACCCTGCTGCTGACCGGCAAGAACGCGTTCGGGAGCGCCGAGCTGTCGACGATCTCGTTCTGCTTCGCCTTCGCGATCTTCGCGGCCGTCTACTCGGTCGGCCACATCAGCGGCGCCCACATCAACCCGGCGGTCACGATCGCCCTGCTCGCCACGCGCAAGATCGATTCCGCGACCGCGGCGGTGTACATCGTCGCGCAGGTCGTCGGCGCCATCATCGGTGCCCTGCTGACCTACGTCGTCCTGGTCGGCAATGACCCGGTCACGCTGGGCCTCGGAGCCGTCACCTATAACGCCTCGACCAGCGGGGTGGGCGTGGCCCTGGCGGCCGAGATCATCGGCACCGCCATCCTCGTGTTCACCGTGTTCGGCGCCGCGGTGGATGGCCGTGCCCCGGCCGGGTTCGCCGGGATCATCATCGGGTTCATCGTCTACGGGATCATCATCCTGGTCGGACCGATCACCGGCGCGGCACTCAATCCCGCACGCGAGCTCGGCCCGGACCTCGTCCAGTCGCTCATCGGCGCCTCGACGAAATGGGAGCAGCTCCCCGTCTACATCATCGGCCCGCTGGCCGGCGGTCTGATCGGCGCCTTCCTGTACGAGTTCATCGGTCACACCCGGACGACCACCGTTCCCGGTCCGGCCACCATCGAGATCGCCCACGTCGAGGCGTGAAGCCGAAGCCCCTCATCGAACCCCTGAAGGAGTGATCCAATGGCGACCAACGCCCCGACCCGAATCAAGAAGCTGGTCAACGACGTGGCCGACCTCGTACCGGAGAGCCTTGCCGGCCTTGGTCGAGCGCACGCCGACATCCTCAAGATCGACCCGGCCAACCTGCTGATCCTCCGCGCGGGCGGCCCCCGGAAGGGCAAGGTCTCGCTCGTATCCGGTGGCGGCTCGGGCCACGAACCGCTCCATGGCGGGTTCGTCGGTCTGGGCATGCTGGATGCCGCCGCGGCCGGCCACGTGTTCACCTCCCCGGTCCCTGACCAGATGGAAGCCGCGACCCGCGCCGTCGATGGCGGCGCCGGCGTCCTCCACATCGTCAAGAACTACACCGGTGACGTCCTCAACTTCCAGATGGCGGCCGAACTGGTCGCCGGCGACGTCGAGGTCGCGACGGTCGTGACCAATGACGACGTCGCCGTCCAGGACTCGCTGTACACGGCCGGCCGACGCGGCGTCGGTGGCACGGTCCTGGTGGAGAAGATCGCGGGCGCCCATGCCGAAGCTGGCGGCTCGCTGGCCGAGGTGACCGCCACGGCCGTCAAGGTCAACGCCAACGCCCGCTCGATGGGGATGGCGCTCACCAGCTGTATCGTGCCGGCCGCCGGCACGCCCACCTTCGACCTCCCCGATGACGAGATGGAGATCGGGATCGGTATCCACGGCGAGCCGGGTCGGCGGCGCGAAAAGCTCGCGCCGGCCGACGACATCGCCCGGATGCTGGTCGAGCCTGTCGTCGCGGACCTGAAGCTCGAGCGCGGGGAGCGCGTCCTGGCGTTCGTCAACGGGATGGGCGGGACGCCGCTCATCGAGCTCTACCTCGCCTACAACAGCGTCGCCAAGGTGCTCGACGAGCTCGGGATCGTCATCGATCGCTCCCTCGTCGGCAACTACATCACCAGTCTCGAGATGGCCGGCTTCTCGGTCACCCTGTTGCGGCTCGATGCCACCCTCACGGGGCTGTGGGACGCCCCGGTCCATACGGCCGCCTTGCGCTGGCGCGTCTGATCCCCGTTCGATCGGCGGTCACCGTCCGGACTCCCTCCCGGGCGGCGGCCGCCGTCTAGACTCGATCATTCGATCCACCCGCAGAGGTGACCACGCGATGTTCGATGCGCTCGAGAGCTGGCTTCGTCTCAGTGCCGAACGGATCCACGACCAGGCCGACGCGCTGACGGGGCTCGATCGCGCCATCGGCGATGGCGACCACGGGCTCAACCTGGATCGCGGCTTCACCGCCATCCGTGCACAGCTCGACGGGGGGACGCCCGAGGCCGAAAGCGACCGCATCCGGGCTGGGACCGCCCTGCGGACCGCCGGCCGCACGCTCATCAGCACGGTCGGCGGAGCCGCCGGACCGTTGTACGGCACCGCGTTCATGCGGGCTGGCGGCATCATCGCCGCCGCGGAGCCGGATCTGTCCGCCGGCCAGATCGCCATCGCCGCGCTCGAGGCCGCGGTCGGCGGGATCGCCGGGCTGGGCAAGGCGACGACCGGCGAGAAGACGATGATCGACGCCCTCGTCCCTGCCCACGCCGCCGGTCAGGCGGCCCTGGAAGGTGGCGGAGACATCGGCGCGATCACGCAGGCGATGGCCGATGCCGCCGAGGCCGGAGCGCTCGCGACCATCCCGCTGCTCGCCACCAAGGGCCGAGCCTCGTATCTCGGGGAGCGGAGCATCGGTCACCAGGATCCCGGGGCCACGTCGGCGGCGCTGCTCCTGCGCGCCCTGGCCGATACCGTCGCGGCCGGCTGATCCGGCCCGGATCGCGACGATGACCCGGATCGTCCTGGCCGGCCGGGCCGGCTCGCCCGGGATCGGGCGAGGGCGCCTCCTGCTCGTGGGTCCAGCCGGGAATGGACACGGATCGGTGGAGACCGCGCCGGCCCCGGCGATGAAGTTCGGGCGGGGGATCGCGGCGCAAACCGGGGGCGGGACCCCGCACGGGGACGGGGACGCCGCCGCCGCCGCGGCCGAGCGCATCCGGCTGCTTGCCGCGCTCGACACGGCCGCCACCGAGCTCACCCTCCTCGCCCGCGACGTGGCGCTCCGGGCCGGCGACGAGATCGGCGCCATCTTCGAGGCCCAGGCGCTCTTCGCGCGCGATCCGGGGATCATCGATCCGGCGCTCGCCGACGTCGGCGCCGGGGTCCCCGCCGACGTCGCGATCCTCGCGAGCACGGACGACCAGGCGGGACGTCTCGCCTCGGTCGACGACGACTACTTCCGGGCGCGGGCCGCGGACGTCCGCGATGTCGGACGGCGGGTCGCCGATCTGCTCCGCGGCTCGAGCGCCGTCGACCTGTGGCACGCCGACGGCGGTCCCGCCGTCATCGTCGCCGAGGACCTCGATCCATCCGCCGTGGCGACCCTGCGACCGGAGCTCGTCGCGGGCATCGCGCTGGCCGGCGGCGCCCCGACCGGCCACGCGGCGATCGTCGCCCGCGGGCTCGGCATCCCGCTGGTCCTGGGTCTTGGCGCAGCCACCGCGGGGCTGCAGGCGCTCGCCGAAGCGCTGGTCGACGGCGGGCTCGGCCATCTCATCGTCGAGCCTGACGGCCACGATCTCGAAGCGAGCGCAAGCCGACCCGAGGAGCCCACGACCGTCTCGCCGGACATCACGCCGAGCGGCGACGTCCACGTGGCGGTCAGCGCGAACGTGGGATCCGTGCTCGAAGCCGAGGCTGCGGCACGGGCCGGAGCGGACGGGATCGGCCTGGTCCGGACCGAGCTGCTCTTCCTGGGGCGTGCCAGTCCGCCATCCGTCGCCGAGCAGCGTGCGACCTATGCGCGGATCCGCGATGCCTTCCCGGGCCGACCGGTCGTCTTCCGGACCCTCGACGTCGGCGGCGACAAGCCCGCCGCGTGGCAGGCCGACCGCCCGGAGGCGAACCCCGCGCTGGGCCTCCGCGGGGTGCGACTCGGCCTGGAACGTCCGGCCCTCCTCGACGACCAGCTGACCGCACTGCTCGAAGCGGCCAGCGGCGGCGAGGTCCGGATCATGCTCCCGATGGTCGCCACGGTCGAGGAGGTCCAGGCCGTGCGCCGCCGGCTCGGTCCGATCGCGGCCGCGCTGGAGGCGAGAGGCATCGAGCCGCCGGTCATCGAGCTCGGGGTGATGATCGAGGTCCCATCCGCCGCGCTGGTCGCGGACGGGCTCGCGGACGTGGCGGCGTTCTTCAGCCTGGGCACCAACGACCTGGTCCAGTACACGATGGCCGCCGACCGGACGAACCCCGCGGTCGCCGACCTCGCGACGGCCCTCCAGCCCGCGGTCCTGCGGTTGATCGATGGCGTGGCCCGTGCCGCGGTCGGACGAGGTCGGCATGTGGCCGTCTGTGGCGAGGCAGCGGCCGACCCCGAGATCATCCCGCTGCTGGTGGGGCTCGGGGTCGAGGAACTGAGCGTCGCCGCAAGCTCTGTGGCAGCGGTCCGGTCGCTGGTCCGGACGCTCGATTCGTCCGCCTGCCGTGACCTGGCTGCGCGGGCGCTGGGCGCCATGACTGTCGCCGAGGTCAGGGCCCTGGTTCGCGGCGAGACGCCTGGCTGAGCCTCGCACGAATCGAACATCCGTCCGAAACTGGCACATCGCGGTACACTCTCGGACCCGTGGCCGCGCCCGCCGTCGCCTCCGAACCGCTCGCGCTTTTTTCGCCCGCCGTCCGTGACTGGTTCCGGGCCAGCTTCGAGGCGCCCACCGACGCGCAGGCGCGTGGCTGGGCCGCGATCGCGAGCGGTCGTCACACCCTCATCCATGCACCCACCGGCAGCGGGAAAACCCTCGCAGCGTTCCTGTGGTGTCTCGACCGTCTCGCCACGCATCCCACGCCCGCGCCGACCCGTGAGCATCCCGGCGCCGTCCGCGTGCTGTACATCTCGCCGCTCAAGGCGCTGACCTACGACATCGAGCGCAATCTCCGCGCCCCGCTGACCGGTATCGCGCTCGCAGCCGAGCGGCTGGGCGAGCCGGTGCCGCACATCTCGGTCGCCAGCCGGACCGGCGACACCCCGACCGAGGACCGACGGCAGATCGCCAGACACCCGCCGGACATCCTCATCACGACCCCCGAATCGCTCTATCTGATGCTCACCAGTGCCGCTCGCGAGGTCCTGCGTGCCGTCGAATACGTGATCGTCGACGAGGTTCATGCCATCGCCGGCTCGAAGCGGGGCGCCCACCTCGCGCTCAGTCTCGAACGGCTCGAGGCGCTCCGCCGCGAACCGGGCCTCGAGGTGAAGCCAGCGCAGGAGGTGCGCCCGATCCAGCGCATCGGCCTGTCCGCCACGCAACGTCCACTCGAGACGATCGCACGCTTCCTCGGCGGGGTCGGGCCGGATCGCGATGTCGCGATCGTGGATGCCGGCACGCGCAAGGCGCTCGATCTCCAGGTCGTCGTCCCGGTCGACGACATGGCCGCGATCGGCGAGGTCCTCCCGCTCGACCAGCAGCCGGGCGGCGCGGCGACCAGCCCGGACCTTCGGACCAGCATCTGGCCGGCCATCCACCCGAGGATCCTCGAGCTGATCCGGAGCCACCGCAGCACGATCGTCTTCACCAACAGTCGGCGTCTCAGCGAGCGGCTCGCCCAGCGGCTGAATGAGCTGGCGGGCGAGGAGCTGGTGCGGGCCCACCACGGCAGCATCGCCCGCGAACAGCGGGTGTTCATCGAGGAGGAGCTCAAGGCCGGCCGGCTGCCGGCGCTCGTCGCGACCTCCAGCCTCGAGCTCGGCATCGACATGGGCGCCGTGGACCTGGTCATCCAGGTCGAGAGCCCGACGAGCGTCGCGCGGGGGCTCCAGCGTGTCGGTCGGGCGGGCCACCAGGTCGGTGCGCCAAGCAAGGGCGTGATCTTCCCGAAGTACCGTGGCGACCTGCTCGAGTGCGCGATCGTCACCCGCCGGATGCACGAAGGCGCGATCGAGTCGACCCAGGTGCCCCGCAACCCGCTCGATGTCCTGGCCCAGCAGCTCGTGGCGATGACCGTGATGGATCGATGGTCGGTCGACGCGCTGCTCGCGCTCGCCCAGCGTTCGTCGCCCTACGAGACGCTCACCCGCGAGGTCCTGGAGGGCGTCCTGGGCATGCTGGCCGGCGCCTACCCGTCCGACGAGTTCGCCGAGCTCAAGCCCCGCGTCGTCTGGGATCGCGTCACCGACATGGTCGAGGGCCGGCGCGATGCGCGCGTCGTGGCCGTCACCAGCGGGGGCACGATCCCCGATCGGGGGTTGTACGGCGTCTTCATGGTCGGCGAAGCCGGAACGCCCGGGCGGCGCGTCGGCGAGCTCGATGAGGAGATGGTCTACGAGCTCCGCGCCGGGATGCACGGCGACGTGGTCGTCCTTGGCGCGAGCAGCTGGCGGGTCGAGGAGATCAGCCATGATCGGGTGATCGTCAGCCCGGCCCCGGGCGTTCCCGGCAAGCTCCCGTTCTGGAAGGGCGATGCGGTCGGGCGGCCGGTCGAGCTCGGCCGGGCGCTCGGCGCCTTCGTAGGCGAGCTCGAAGGCGATCTCGACCGCGGCGAGAAGGGTCGTCGGGCGGCGACGGCCCGCCTGCGCGAGACCCACGACCTCGACGAGCGCGCCGCGGACAACCTGCTCGCGTACCTGGACGACGAGCGCGAGGCGACCGGCGCGCTGCCGACCGACAAGCGGATCGTGGTCGAGCGCTTCCGTGACGAGCTTGGCGACTGGCGGCTCTGTCTGCTGACACCATTCGGGGGCCGGGTCCATGCGCCGTGGTCGCTCGCCCTCGAGGCTCGCATCGGCGAACGGCTCGGGATGGAGGTCCAGACGATCTGGTCCGACGACGGCATCGCGATCCGGCTCCCGGAAGGTGACGCCCCGGTCGATGGCATCGAGGCGCTCCTCTTCCCGGACCCCGACGAGCTCGAGGACCTCGTCGTCGGTCAGCTGTCGACCTCGGCCCTGTTTGCCAGCCGGTTTCGCGAGAACGCGGCACGGGCCCTGCTGTTGCCGAGACGCCGGCCCGGGACGCGGACGCCGCTCTGGCAGCAACGCCAACGGGCGGCCGATCTGCTGGCCGTGGCGTCGCGTTACGGCTCGTTCCCGATCCTCGTCGAGACCTATCGCGAGTGCCTGTCGGACGTCTTCGACCTTCCGGCATTGCGCGAGATCCTCGCCGGCGTGGCCAGTCGCGAGATCGCCGTCCACGGGGTCGAGACCCCACGCGCGTCGCCCTTTGCGAGCAGCCTCATGTTCGACTACGTCGCGGCGTATATGTACGACGGCGACACCCCGCTCGCCGAGCGCCGGGCGGGGGCGCTGACACTCGATCGCGACCTCCTCCGCGAGCTGCTCGGCCAGGAGGAGCTGCGCGAGCTCCTTGACCCCGAT
>DASYJV010000301.1:0-2663 GCA_035996105.1 Candidatus Limnocylindrales bacterium
CGGGGAGGTCGGACTACGAAGCTGTACATCGCGAGCAGAGCCACGACCGCGGCGAGGCCATACAGGGTGATGCCGAACAACATGCCCACTGCCCAGGATCCGAAGAACACTCCGGCCACCAAGGGAAGGGGCGCCAGAAAGAGACATGCGCCGAAACCGAAGACGTACGCCCCCAGAGAGGAGGTCCCAGTCACCCGTCGAACAAGCGTCCCCGTCAGGGAGGCGGCGGCAAGCAACAGGATGGGAAGCACGATCGCGAAGCGCGCGAACATCGGCTCCGTCCCAAAGAGTGCGACGGCGGCCGAGGCAAACCAAAGCTCACCCCAGTGGTACCAGGTCTGTGACGGAAGATCGGGAAGGTCGCCAACCCCCGCCGGCGAGTAGATCGTTTCGACGCCCGTCTTCGCGAGATCGTCGCCCAGTACCGCGTAGAAGGCTTCGTCCATGAACTCGACGGGTTGTACCCCGTCTCGAGGGCTCTGTGCCATGGTCGCGCCGAAGAGGAATCCGAAAGCGACGATGAACACTGCGCCCGCGATGGACGCGAGGACGAGCCTTTTGGTCCCAGGCGGTCTCGTTTCGGATCCGCGTCCTGAACCAGCAGTCAGAGCGACCTCGGCCCGCTGTTTGGTGACCGAGTTCCGACGCCACCCGACTACAGCCAACACGGTCGCCGAAGCGAATCCGAACGCGACTGGCGTGAAGGCGCTTTGCCCTCCAGACCGGAGCGCCGCCCACCCCACCGTCAGCACGGCGAGCCCGGACGCCAGTCCGACTCCGATGGTTTCGCTCGCAGGGGCATCGGAAGCTAGGAGCCCGACCTTCCGGGAGACCCAGATGCCGAGCAAGAGACAGACGCACGCGAGGATCAGGGCTTCGCCCGCCGCCAGCCACAGACGCGTATCTGAGACGGAGATCGCGAGCTCACCGACGATCAGACCGAGCGAAGGCAAAAGGGACCCCCGGATTTCCGTATCGAGTGGGCCTGCGTATGCCAGCCAGACGCACACACGTTGTACGCCCGCTCGTTGGTTTGCCTCGCGACGGTTCCCCGCGTCATGGGTTCGGCTGCAACGCAAGGAGCCAGGCCGGCGGGTTCTGGGCGCGGCGGGTCGCCTCCTCGAGCGCGACAGTCGAGACCGCCGGAACGAGACCGGGCGCGAGCGCATCGGTCATCGGCGAGCCGTACGTGGCGATCACGCGGCGAAGGTCGACCGGCGAAGGGACAAGGACGAGACTCAACGTCCGGTCGACGCCGGGTGGGAGGGGATCGCTCGTCCCCAGCGTGATGTAGGCGCGGGTCAGCTCCGCCCGCTGGGCGTACAGCTCGCGACCACCCCATAGCAGCGCGACGTTCCAGATCAGCGAGAAGGCCAGGACCACGGCACCGAGCGCTATCGCGAGGGGCCGGCGAACGGCCGGGACCGCCGGTCGTCCGACAAGGCTCGCCGTCGCGATCAAGGCGAGGATCCCGGACAGATAGGCATAGCGCGTGTAGAGCGACGCATCGACCTCGAGCTGCGCCCTGACGATACCGACGATCGTGTACTCGACGGCGATCGCCAGCAGACAGGCGATGGCGCGACTGGGGATCGGCCGCCGCCGCGCGGCGAGGTAGGCGATCCAGGCGGCGAGCACGACCACGAGGACACGGCCCATCAGTGCGCCACCACCGGCCGCGGCGCCGAGAGCTGTCGACATCCCGTCGAAGATGAAGCGCGGAAGCGCACCGAGCGTCTGCGGCGTGAACGGGTTCCCGTATGTCGCGATCCCGCTCCGACCGAGCGTGACGTACCAGACGCCATAGAGCGCGACCGGGACGAGGAGTGGGACGACCCAGCGACGACGTCGCCGATCCAGGAGGACATCGAGCCCGACCAGCCCGAGCATGAACAGGCCGTAGCCCGAGGTCATGACGGCGATGAGGAGCAGACCGGTGGCGGCCGCCGCGCGACGGGCGTCGGGCAGGGTCGGCACATCGTCGAGCAGGAGCAGGGCGCCGAGGCCCAGGGCGGTCGCCCCGACGAAGCCGATCTGGATCCCCCAGAACAGGTTCTCGAACCCGCTCCCGAAGAGGAGCACGATCAACGTCATCGCGACTGCCACGACCGGCAGCGTCCGCCGCCGGAGCAGCGCGTAGACCAGGATCGCGACACCGATGTGCAGGGCGGCAAGAACGGCCAGGTACGGCACATAGCTGCCCATCCCGAACAGACCGAGCAGCCCCCGGTAGAGGACGATCGTGACCGCGAGCCAGTGTTCGTTGAACGGACGGACCAGGTCCTGGAGTGTCACGGATCGGTCGGCGATGACCGCCCACTCGTCGGCGAAGAATGTCAGGCCGAGCCCGAGGCTTACGAGCAGCACGAAGGCGGCGATCGCCGCGATCGCGACGACAAGGTCGGATCGGTCCGGTCGATGGGGCCCGGTGGCAAGCGCGTCTCCGTTCATGCCCCGACCATACCTATCCGCCCGGTACCTCGACCGCGACCCGATGGTCCGGGCCCGCTCGCGGCCCTCCGCCGTGCGAGCTCATCCAACTGAGGGTCAGCCACGTGATCGCGATCATCAGCGATGACCCGATGACCGTCTGGATCCCCGCGAACGGCAGCCACTCGCGGAAGGTCGGCGTCGGTGGCGACGCCGTCCACAGGTCGAGCGTG
>DASYJV010000302.1:0-3461 GCA_035996105.1 Candidatus Limnocylindrales bacterium
CGATCACCGTGTTCTCGCGCTCCCAGCCAAGGATGGACAGCGTCGCGGTGGAGAGCGAGAACAGGCTGCCGGAGGTCGATGGCAGGCCCAGCCAGCGGGCCGCGAGGACTCGGAGCAGATGTCCGTGTGCAAAGACGAGGACGTCGCCGTCGATCGCGCGAGCCCGCTCGAGCACACGGTCCGCGCGAGCGCCGACCTGCGCGGCGGTCTCGCCCTCGGGCCACGGACCCGTCCAGATCGACCAACCCGGGACGTCGGCTCGGATCTCCGAGGTGAGCCGGCCTTCGAAGATCCCGTAGTCCCATTCGCGGAGATCGGGGTCGACGATCGCGCCCGCTCCGAAACCCGCCAATGCCGCGGTCTCCGATGCCCGCGAGAGCGGGCTGGTCAGGACGAGATCGAACCGGTGACCGACCAGCCGTCGCCCTAGGGCCCTGGCCTGGTCACGCCCCGTCTCGGTCAACGGCACGTCCGTTCGACCGGTGTGCCGCCCCAGGCGAGCCCACTCGGTCTCGCCATGTCGGATGAGCCACAACTCGTGGATCGTCGCGTCGGTCATCGTCCGGTCAGCCCGAGATCGGTGTCCGGCCGGACCGCCTCGGCCGGATCCACCGCGAAGAATGCGCGCGGCCGCCAGCCGAAGAGCGGTGCCAGCAGCGCGCCAGGGACCTGGGCGATCCTGGTGTTGTAGCGATAGACCTGGTCGTTGTAGAGCTCGCGGCGATCGGCGATCATCGATTCGAGGCGTTCGATCTCGTCCTGGAGATCCTGCACGTTGGCCTGCGACTTGACCTCCGGGTAGCGCTCGACGACGGCGAACAGTGACCGGACCGCCGCGGACGTGGCATCCGAGACGAGGGCCTGGTCGGGGATGGGCGCCGTCGGGGCGTACGCCGCGCGGGCCTCCGTGACAGCCGTGAGGACGTCGCGCTCGAAGGCCATGACGCCTCGGACGGCGGCGACCAGGTTGGGTAGCTGATCGTGTCGTTGCTTGAGGACCACACCGATGTTCGACCACGCCTTTTCGCTGCGTTGACGGAGTGCCATGACAGCGTTGTAACTTGATACGACGATGAAGATGCCGATCGCGAGGACGAGACCGACGGCGAACATGGCGGCGAAGGCGGGAAGGTTCACCGAAGACCGCCACCGAGGCTGATCGCGAACACCATCGCCGAGGCGATGGCGAGGACGGCCCCGAGCAGACCGACGAGGAACCGGTCCTGCCCGCGTTCCGCGACGGCGCCCGGGGCCCCGTGGGCGATCAGCAACGGGACCTCGTCCGAGGCGGCGAGGACCAGGGTCTCGGGTGCGATATGGAAGGTATCCTCGACGCGAGCCGCCTCGGACGCGTCCGCGATGGGAAGCCGCCGGGCGGCCGGATCGAGCGTCACCGCGGCCACCGGCCGGCCGATCCCGAAGCCGGCCACCGCGGCATTGCCCCATGCGGCGGCGGCGTCCTCGGCCAGAACGCCGGTGGATCGAGCCGCGGCGATATCGGCCGCGACCTCGGGGTCGTCGATGGCCACCTCGGGTCCCGAGCCGAGGTCCGCGCCCGTCGGGTCGGCCAGCTCGGAGAAGGGGAGCGCCTGGCCGATGATCGTGACCAGGTCACCCGGCACGAGCCGCCACTCGCGATATGCCCGCCGCCGTCCGTCGCGGAGCGCCGAGGGCGTCATGCCGCGGGGGTCGTGAACGGTCAACAGGGCCGCCTCGGCACTGGCCTGGTCGATCTCGCTCGCCTGCGTCGTCCCGCCCTGGCGGATCTCCAGGCTGCCCGGCTCGTCGCCGACGAGGCCCGTCTCCTCGTCGAAGCGGAGCGGCGCGTCGAACCGGGCCCCGCGCGGGAAGACCCGGACGGCCCCGGTCGCATCCCGAACCCTGAACCCGATCGAGCGCTCCTCCGAGACGCCGGCATCGCGGGTCCGACCCTTGCCGGCATCCTCGACGACGGACCGGTAGTAGACGCAGGGGACGCTCTGGAGGAGCGAGACCAGGGAGATCTCGGCCGCTTCGATGGCGCCGGTGATCCGAGCCTCGCCGGCGGCCAGCGAGCTGATCGATGAGGTGCCGATCCCGGAGACCTGGACCACGGAGCGATAGCCCACCAACCCCCGACCCAGGAGCACGAGGCCCGCCACGACGCCGACGCCGGCCAGGGTCGTCAGCCCCGATCCCGACATGAAGTCCACGGCCCAATCCTACGGGACGGACTGGCCGGTCCGAACGGCCCGAACGACCCCCGTATCGGCTGGCGATCCGGCGGGACGGCCGTGTGCTAGCCTCGGCTGGGGGACGCGGTCCCTCCGTGTACGAGCAGCGATGGAGGGTCGCTATGCGGCTGAGCGAATGGCGGGCCAAGGCGCCGTTCAAGGACTCGGTCACGCCGAAGGTCGTCGCCGCGATCGAATCGGCACTCGGCGTGCTGGGGGCCGATCTCGACCCGGAGTGCTGGGTCACGTGGGGCGACGACCCGCGGATCCGCTATCAGATCTTCGCCGCGACGCCGGCCGGGCTCATCCACCTCAACGTCCGCGTCGGCGTCCCCGGTGAAGGTCCCCGTGCAAGCGGCAAGATCCTGCGCTGGAACCGGGTCCAGCTCGGTGAACTGGCGGTCGAGATCCAGGCAGGGCATCGATTGGTGACCTTCCAGGTCGAGGCGCAGCCATTCAACGGCGCCGACGCTGCCGCCGACGCGATCGCGGCATTCGCCGAGGCGCTCTTCGCCGCGGTCGACGGTCGGCCGGCCCCGACGCCGGCCAGGAAGGGCCGGACAAGCAAGGCCAGCACGAGCGCGCGTTCCAGGACGCCCTCCAAACCGGGGACCGGCGGCAGATCGGCCGCGACGACCGCCCGAACCGCGGCGACGGGCACCACACCCCCGGCGACGGCCAGGCTCGAGGCAAGGACCGGCTCGGCTGGCAGGATGGCGCCCACCCGCGGGTCGACCAAGTCATCGACACCTTGAACACGCCGGTCTCCGGGATCGGTCGGTCCTGACCGGCCGCCATGGCGTCCCCGGATCGCTCGCGGCTGCCCGGCCCCGCCATCGGCCCGCTGCGCCGGACGATCCGGTACTGGTTCACCCGGATCGCGGTGGCAGCGCTGGTCCGCTCCTATCTCCGTGTCCGTATCGTGGACGGTGGGCGGCTCCCGCCTGGCCCGGCCATCTATTGCTTCAACCACCTGAACTGGGCCGACCCGTTCGTGCTGATGGCGGTCCTCCCATTCCGACCGCGGCTGTGGTTCTTTGGCCCGAAGGAAGCGGACATGGCGGTCGGTGGACGGAACCGGCTGCTGTCCTGGACAGGGACGACGATCCCGTACAAGCCCGCGAAGAACGACCTGCTTGACGCGACGCGCCGGGTGGGCGCGGTCATCGACAGCGGCGCGGTCATCGCCATCGCGGGAGAGGGTCGCATCCATGTCGGCGAAGCCGAGCTGCTGCCGGTCAGCGAGGG
>DASYJV010000303.1:0-5086 GCA_035996105.1 Candidatus Limnocylindrales bacterium
CCGGCGATTTCAACCCCGAATACCCCTCGCAGGATCGCCAGCAGCTCCTCGCCTTCGACGCCGGCGGCGCATCGGCAGCGATCGACGCCGGATCGCACGACTTTTCGTGGCGGCTCCCGGGCGTGATCGCCGGCGCTCTGACCGCTGCCCTGCTCTATCTGCTGACGCGGATCCTCTTCCGACGACGTCTGGTCGCCGGACTGGTCGGGCTCTTCGTGCTGGCCGACGGGATGTTCTTCGTGCAGTCGCGGATCGGGATGAACGACGTCTATGTCGGCTTGTTCATCATCGCTGCCTACACCGTCTTCGCCGCGGTCTGGACGGGCTGGTGGCGCGGTCGGGCCGCGTTCTGGGTCGCCTTCCCGGTGATCGGCCTCCTGCTCGGCCTTGCCCTTGCGAGCAAGTGGGTGGCGGCCTACGCCATCGGAGCCCTCCTCCTCCTCGTGCTCGTCCGCAGCGCGCTCGGCCGCGTGCTCGCGATCCTCGGGCTCATCGCGATCACCGGGATCCTTGGCTACATGGCGATCAGCGTCCCGCCGGCCACGGCGGGCGGCGATCCCGGGTTCGGCAACCTGACATTCCTGTTCATCATGGTCGGCCTCACGTTGCTCGCCGTCGTGATCGCCGTCCTCCATCCGATCGCCTGGACCGACGAGGAGCTGCGCTTCGCGGTGGTGGCACCCACCGCGCTCGGCGCACTCGTCTTTTTCGGGGCGCTGGCCACGGGCCGGCTGGGGACATCGCTGGCGATCGGGCCGATGGCGGTCACGCCCCTCCTGATGGCCATCGGGCTGGCAGTCGGCTCACTCCTGGTCTACGGACTCTTCCGGCTGGGTGGCCGACTGGGCTTCGGGCCACTCGCGATCCCGCCGGGCCCGGACGACCCGATCCGCCTGCTCGAGCCGCCCGGTGTACCACCGGAAGGCTGGCTCCGGCCGGGCTCGATGCTCGGCATGCCGGTCGTCTGGGGGCTGCTCTGCCTCATCGCGCTGCCCGTCGTGGTGTACGTCATCTCATACATCCCATGGGCGATGGTCGAGAACCACCGAATCCTGGCCGACTGGCCGCCCGGCCACACCGGTCAGACACTCGTCGATCTCACCGGCCAGATGTACGGGTATCACAACGGGCTGACCGCGGCGCATCCGGCGTCCTCGCCGTGGTGGGCCTGGCCGATGAACCTGAAGCCCGTCTGGTTCTATCAGCAGGCGATGGCCGGCGGGACGTCCGCGGCGCTCTACGATGCGGGCAGCGTGGTCATCTGGTGGCTCGGCATCCCGGCCCTGGCCTTCGTCACGTGGATGGCCTTTCGGCGCCGGAGCCTGGCGCTGGCCCTCATCGCGATCGCCTTCGCGGGGCAATGGATCCCCTGGGCGAGGATCGACCGGGCGGCGTTCCAGTATCACTATTACACCGCCCTGCCCTTCGTCGTGATGTCGCTCGCCTATCTCGCGGCCGAGCTGTGGCACGGAGCCTCGCGACACACCTGGGCGCTGGCCAAGGTCGCGGCGGCGCTGGCGATCGTGACGCCGGCCGTGATGTGGCTGCTCGATCGCCCGCTGTGCGGCTTCGTCGGGGTGACATCGGTCAACCCCGGATCGCAGGCCTGCCCGGCGCTCATCCCCCAGTTCGTCCTTACCGCGCGGACCGCCGCGCTCGTGGTGGTCATCGCGGTCGGCCTGGTGATCATCGTGCGGCGCTTCCTCGCCTTCGATCCGCAGGCCGATGACGAGACCGCCCGTGGGCAGCTCAGGGTGGCGCTGGCGGCGCTTCTGCTGACCGGTGTCGGGGTCGTCGCCGCACTCATCGCCGCGACCCTCCTGCCTGAGACGGCGATCCTGACCCTCGACAACATCCCGGTCGAACCGATCGCCCTGGTGGCCGCCATCCCGCTCGCCTTCCTCGCGCTGCAGGTCATCGCCGCGCGCGATGCGCGTCGGTTCGTGGTCGGTCTGGGGGTCGCCGTCGTGGGCTGGTTCGTGGTCCTCTACCCGAACATCAGCGCGCTGCCGCTGCCCGGCGCGATCGTCTCCGCCTACCAGGGGATCCTGCCGACCTATCTGTACGCGTTCCAGTTCCCGGTCAGCAAGGTCACCCGCAACACCGACACGCCGATCTTCACCGCGACGCTGGCGATCCTCCTGGTCGCCATCAGCGTCACCTGCCTGGTGGTCGCCTATTCGGCCTGGGTCTGGAAGCTGGCGCTGGCCGAGCGAGCGGCGGCCGAGATGGCGTCGGACGAGTCGGACGGCCTGGGCCGGATCGCCGGCGCCTGAGGGATCGGTGCCCGGAAGTCCTCGGGGAGCGATCCGCTCGCGGCGAGCCGGCGGATGACGAAGCCGTAGTAGTCCTCGACCTTGGCCGTGACGCGCGGCCAGCTGAATTCTCCGGCCCGTGCCCGACCGGCCGCGCTCATCGAGCTGCGCAGCTCGGGATCGTCGAGCAGTCGGGCGATGGCGGTCGCCAGCTCCTTGGGCTCGTGCGGTGGCACGAGCAGGCCCTCGCGCCCACGGCGGACCACGCCCTTGTAGCCGTGGATGTCCGAAGCCACGACCGGTGCGCCGGCGGCCATCGCCTCGAGCAGGACGATCCCGAACGATTCGCCACCGGTCGCCGGCGAGGCGTAGACATCGGCGGTCCGGAAGAGCTGTGCCTTCTCGGCGTCGCTGACGCGACCCAGGAATTCGACCGCCTGGAGCCCGCGCGTCGCGACATACCGCCGCGCCTCGCGCTCCTGGGGTCCCGATCCGACCACGAGGAGCCGGTTGTCATGGCCCGTCTTGCGCAGGATGCGGTGCGCCTTGAGGAGGTCGAGCAGCCCCTTGCGTGGCTCATGGCGACCGACGAACAGGACGTTGGGCGTGCCGTCCTGCCAGCGAGCGAGCGGGACCGCGCCGGCGAAGCGCGGGATGTCGACGCCGTTCGGGATGACCTTGTAGTCGCCCGGGAAGAATCGGTCGATGAAATGGCGCGCCGCGGCACTGACCGCGATCCGGCCGTGGAGTCGGGCGGCATGACCGATCATGACCCGGCTGCCGAGCTCGTACGAGGGCGAGAAGCCGGCATACGCGTGGAAGGTGGCGATGTTCACGCTGTGCGATTCGCGCAACAGGAAGAGCGACAGGAACGGGACGAAGGGTTCGTGCAGGTGGAGCACGTCGAACCGCTCACGGGCGAGCAGGTCGCGGACCTGGCTGATGTAGCGAGGTGAGAACGTCAGCGTTCCCATCGAGCCGTTGAGGGGCACGCTGAAGCCGACGCCGATGCGCAGGATGTCGCCCTCCGAGGCTCGCTGCGGGCCGTGGCTCGCCGTGATGATCCGGACATCGTGGCCGCGCAGGCGGAGGTTCTCGTACAGATGCCGGACATGCTGGGCGACGCCGCCCGAATCCGGGTAGATGTAGGGACAGACCAGGCCGATCTTCATCGAGGCTCGGTCTCCCCGGCCTTGCGAACGGACGGCTCGGTCTCGTAGCGCGGCGGTCGGAGCCGCCCGCCCGGATAGCCGTGGTCCCGACCCGTGCCGTCCCGGCGGACCCGGCCGGTCATCTCGTCACGTGCGTCGCGGCCGCGCTTGCGGAGTTGCCGTCCGAATGTGCCGAGCTGGCCGGCGGTCTGGTGGAATGCGCCGCCGTGCTCGGTGCTCCGTGTCTCGATCGCCCGGCGCAGGTCGGCCGCATCATGACCTGGGAAGGTCGTCCAGCCGGTCCCGATGGCGTCGAGGGCGTGGGCGTCGCTGTTGCCGACATGGGCGAGGCCGTGGGCGTCGGCGAACTGCACGACGCGACGGTGCCACGGCTTGCCGAGGCTGGTGGGATTGAACGTCTCGAGACCGTCCGGCCGGGCCGAGGGGTCCGGATCCTCGAGCAGCCGGCGGAGCACCCAGCCCTGGGCGCACAGCGGGTACGGGACGAGGGGATGGGCAGGGATGGCCAGTCCACCGCCGTCGTGGATCGCGAGGATCGACGTGCGCAGGGAGCGATACGGCCGGATCGGCCGGTCGACGAAGAGTGCGAGGAGGTGGCCGCCGAGCGTCGTGACCTCCTCGCCGACGACGACCTCGAAGGGCAGGCCGCGGTCGCGCGCCATCGAGCGCGCCGCGACCGCGGCGTCGATCCGCTCGTGGTCGGTGATGGCGATGACATCGAGGTCGCCCCGTGCCTCGACGTGGTGCAGGATCGCATCGATGCTGGCCGTGCCATCGCTGGCGAGGGTGTGGATGTGGAGGTCGGCGCGACCGAGCCGCAGGCTGGTGTCCGTCATGCCGCCGCCCCCTGTGAGCCCGGTCGCGTCGCTGCTCCGGCCGCTTCGGCCTCGAGGTCGGGCCAGATCGGGAAGAAGACCGCCCACCACTGGTCCGGGGCGTCCGCGATGAGCGCTTCGAAGGAGGATGCAAGGTGGGTCATGGTCGCCGTCACTCGCTCGCGACGGGTCCCCTCGACCGGCACATCGATGGGGATGAGCTTGCCGCGATAGCGGCCCTTCCCGGCGCGTCGGACGGTCATGCCATAGACCGGCACGCCGCTCTCGACGGCGAGCATGGCCGGGCCCATGGGGAGCATCGCCGGCGCACCGAAGAGCGGGATCGGGATCCCGCCGCCGGTGAGATCGCGATCGCCGACGAGGCCGACCGGGATCCCGTTGCGGAGGGCGTCGAGCAGCTCGCGGCGCGCTTCGCGCAGTCCGACCAGCCGGATCCCGGCCACCCCCCGCGTCCGCTCGAAGTAGGCCTGCAGTCCGGCATCCTCGATGGTCTCCATCGGGGTCACCGTCTCACCGACCTGGAACGCCAGGAAGATCACCGCGAGCTCCAACGATCCGAAATGGAGCCCGACGAACAGGACCGCCCGGCCGGGCACGACGGCCTCGGCGATGAGCTCCGGGGTGTCGATCGCCAGGTGCTCATCGACGTAGGCGGGTGTGAGGCTCGGATTTCGCGCGACCTCGACGTAATACAGCGCGGCGTGGCGGAACGCGGAACGGACGAGGCGTTCCAGGGCCGCGGGGTCGGTCGCCGCCGCTCGGACGGTGGCGCTGCCGCGACCCGACGCGGCGAGCGCCTGGCAGACGCGCCGCAGGTTCCGCC
>DASYJV010000304.1:0-2836 GCA_035996105.1 Candidatus Limnocylindrales bacterium
CGGCACGTGGGGCGCCGAGTTCACGACGCAGGCGCCGGGGTCGCCAGCCCAGACATCGCGTCTGACGTTCTCGGTCCTCGACGTGCCCACCGCGGTGGCGATCGGGCAGAAGGCGCCGGCTTCCAGGACGCCGACCGCGGCGGACGTCGGAGGTGATCTCTCGAAGGTGTCGACCGACGCCAAGCCGGACCCGATCTTCTACCAGACCTCGGTGGCCGACGCCCTCGGGGCGAAGAAGCCGTTCGTGCTCATCTTCGCCACGCCCAAGTTCTGCGCCAGCGCGCAGTGCGGCCCGACACTCGACCATTTCAAGGCGATCGCGGCCGCCCACCCCGAGATCACGTTCATCAATGTCGAGCCCTACAAGCTCGAGGTCAAGGACGGCTCGCTCCAACCGGTCCTCGGCGGCCCGAAACAATCCGATCTCGTCGCCACCGACATCACCAACGCCTGGGGTCTCCTCTCCGAGCCATGGATCTTCGCGGTCGATCGGAGCGGGATCGTCCGCGGTTCGTACAGCCTGACCGTCACCGACGACGAGTTGCGCACGATCCTGCCCGTGATCAGCGCGGGCGGCTGACCGCCCGAGCGACCCTCAGCTCGCGTCTTCGAGGCGGATGGCGACCTTGGCGCCGTTCTCGGTGCGGTACCAGACGCGCACCGGCGCAGCCGTCGACTGATGCTCGACGAGATGGCCGGGTGGGAACTCGGTGCCGTTCTCGAGGCTCCCGATGACGAACGGGATCTGACCCTGGTCGGTGGTGCGAAGGGTGAAGCCGCTGACGCGGTCGAGCCCCTGCGACTGGACGCCGACGATGACCCCGACGACGGCGGTCGCGTCGGCCGGCGCGCCCGGGTCGCGCAGGCTGGTGCCGCCGAGCAGGAATGCCGCCGCGCCGGTCACGACGGCGACGGCCACGAGGACGAGGACGAAGGTGTTTCGGGTGCGGCGATCCACGGAGTCGGCCCAGCAGGTCGGGGGCTCAGTGCGCCGCGGCGCTGGCCCCGACCATCCCCGCCCCGGTGCTGCCGGGCGCATGGAGCGGCGTCCCGTCGGCGCAGCGTGGGCAGCTCGCGGGTCCCGGCTCGTAGGTCGGCAGATCGAGCTGCCAAAGCGAACGAAGCGGGTAGACCCGTCCCGTCGTCGGCGAGGTGAGCTTCGCCCGTCCATCGCCGCTGCGATCGACCAGGACCACGCATTCGACGATCTCGCCGCCCATCGCCTCGACCGCGGGGAGCATGGCCAGCAGCGAGCCGCCGGTCGTCAGGATGTCGTCGACCAGCAGGACCCGCTCGCCGGGCTCGACGCGAAAACCGCGTCTGAACTCGCGGCGGGTCGTCCCGTCATCGGCCCGGACCTCCTCGGCGAAGAGGCTGCGGACAGCCAGCTGTCGAGCCGTCTCGAAGGCCAGGATCACGCCCCCGGTCGTCGGTCCCGCCACCAGGTCGACCAGCGACTCGGTGTCCCGTCCGCGTCCGTGCTCGGCGAAGAAGGCGCACAGCTCGCTCGTCGCGGCGGGATCCTGGAGCACCTGGAACTTCTCCAGGTAGGCATCGCCGTGGCGACCGCTCTTCAACAGGAAATGGCCCTCGCGGAACGCACCGGAGCTTCGGAAGATCGCCTCGGTCCGCAGCGCGATCGTGTGCCGCAGGGCTGCGTCGAGGGCCGGTCGAACGGTGGTCATGCGGCAACCATACCGTCTGGACCTACGGCCGGTACTCGACGCCCTTGGACGACGGCCGGCCCGGCTTCCGGGGGAGCGCGGTGCCGATCAGATCGCGATAGCTGGCCATCCCCCGGCGGCCCGCCTCGGCGGCCAGCTCATCGACCAGCCGGACCGGGAGCGCCGGGTCGGCGAAGATGGCCGTGCCGACCTGGACCGCGACCGCGCCTACGGCAAGGAAATCCAGGACATCGGCCAGCTCGGTGACCCCGCCGATCGCGATGACCGGGATCTTGACGGCCTGCGCCGCCTCGTACACGACACGCAGTGCCACCGGCTTGATCGCCGGCCCGCTCAACCCGCCGTAGATGTTGCCGAGCAATGGTTTCGTGCGACCGGGTGCGATGGCGATCCCCGACAGCGTGTTGATGGCGGTCAGCGCATCCGCGCCGGCGTCGGCGATGGCCCGGGCGATCGGCCGGATGTCGGCCACGTTCGGCGACAGCTTGACCAGCAACGGCAGGTCCGTCGCG
The DNA here is from genome assembly GCA_035996105.1 of Candidatus Limnocylindrales bacterium. Taxonomy (GTDB): domain Bacteria; phylum Chloroflexota; class Limnocylindria; order Limnocylindrales; family CSP1-4; genus SPCO01. Next base: position 2,198 of record DASYJV010000304.1, read on the forward strand.
CCCCGAACGGCGGCCGTGACCTCGCCGGCCGCCCCGGCATCGATGGCGAACTGGAGGCCGCCCGCGCCCACGTTCGGACACGAGATGTTGAGCTCGATGGCGGCGATGCCGGGAACGCCGTCGAGCCGTCGAGCGACCTCGACGTAGTCATGCACCGACTCGCCCGCCACATTGACGATCACCGGGGTCTTCCAGCGGAGCCACGTCTCGGCGTACTTGGCGATGACCGCATCGACGCCGGGGTTCTGCAGGCCGATCGAGTTGAGCATCCCGGCCGGGGTCTCGGTGACCCGCGGCGTCGGGTTGCCGATCCGAGCCTTGAGCGTGGTCCCCTTGCAGCAGATCCCGCCGAGGCGATCGACGTCGATGACCTCGCCGTATTCGACGCCGTACCCGAACGTCCCCGAGGCGACGAGGATCGGGTTGGGCAGCACGAGGCCGCGCCCCAGGTCGACCGACAGGTCCACGCTCTCCGGCGCGACGACCGTCACCAGCCGCCCTCCCAGGCGATCTCCTCGGCCGCGAAGACCGGGCCTTCCCGGCAGACGCGTTGCGGGGTGCCGGAGGTGCTCATGACCACGCAACCCAGGCAGGCCCCGACGGCACAGCCCATGTTCTGCTCCATCGAGACCTGGAGGA
>DASYJV010000305.1:0-6283 GCA_035996105.1 Candidatus Limnocylindrales bacterium
CGGCGCGATCGATCGTGCCGACGGTCCGTTGGTCGGTCGGGTCGAAGGAGCGGAGCGAGTCGATCTCGTCGCCGAAGAACTCGATCCGGATGGGCAGCGCCATCGACGGCGGGAAGACATCGACGATCCCGCCACGCCGCGCCGACTCGCCACGCCCGGCTACCTCGCTGACGGGCACGTACCCGAGGTCGAACAACTCGCGGAGCAGAGCGTCCTGGTGGATTCGGGCACCGACTCGCAGCTCGCGCGGCGTCGTCGGGAGGTCGTCCGGGAGGATGGTGTGCTGGAGGAGCGCCTGGACGCTCGCGACGAGGACACGGGCCCGACCGCTCCGCCAGGCGGCAAGCGCGGCGACCCGGGCCGCGGTCTCGTCCGCGACGAGCTCGCTGCGCTCGTAGGCGAGGGCCGTCCGGGGCTCGAGGATGGCGACCGCGTCGGCGTCGCCCAGCCAGGCGCCGAGCTCCTCGGCGACTCGATCGCCGATCTCCGCGTCCCGGGCGATCCAGACGAGCCGCTCGCCGTCAACGGCCAGGGCGAGTGCGGCCGCGAGATAGCTCTTGGCGCCGTGCGGGACGGAGACAAGACCGACGTGCCGACCGGTCCTGGCGGGCGCCTCGTCGGCGCGCCCGAGGCGATCTCGCAACGCCGCGAAGGTGCCGGTGCCCGCGAGGAGCGGCGGTAGCGTCGAGAGGTCGGGGAGCCGGTGGCCGCCCTTGCGCGCCCCGTCGCCGATCCCCGCGCCTGCTGACGGCCGAGCCGCCCGCCGCGGCGTCGGTGGGGGTTTGGGCGGTTCGCGATGCGCGTCCTCGACCTCGGCATCCACGGCGGCGCGGTCGAAGTCGACCTCCGCCTCGGGTGGCGGCGGGGCGTGACGCGCCGCGAAGTCGGTCGCGACCCGCTCGGCGATCCTGCGGTCCCGGCCTCGGCGACCGCGAAGTGGTGGGCTGGGCATCGGTCAGGCGTCCGGCTTGGCCGGTCGGATCCGGCGCCAGCCCGTCCGCGTCCGGCGTATCCCCTCGGCATCCGGCGGTCCATCGACCTCGCCGGCCGCCGCGAGCCGGGTCGTGTCGGCCGGCCGGAGCTCGAACATGTTGAACCGGTTCGCCGCCTTGTTCGTGCCGTCGCGCGCCCACGCCTCGACCGCGTCGGCGGCAGCGTCGAGCAGCTCGTCGAGCCGCTGCTGCTCGCCCGGCGCGAACTTCGTCAGGACGTGATCGACCGCGCTACGATCCGGCTCGCCGATCCCGACCCGGAGCCGGCCGAACTTCTCGGTGCCGAGCTCCTCGATGATCGAGCGAAGACCGTTGTGACCACCCGCGCCGCCCCCTTCGCGGAAGCGGAGCTTGCCGAACGGCAGGGCGAAATCGTCCGCGACCACCAGGACGTCGCTCAACGGCGCGTGCTCTCGGGCGAGGACCTTGCGAACCGCAAGCCCCGAATCGTTCATGTAGGTGAGGGGCTTGACCAGGGTCAGGTCCAGCCCCCGAAAGCGGCCGACCGCGACATTGGACGAGTCGCGCTGACGGCCCTTGCCGGCCCACCCGGCACGCTCCGCCAGCCGGTCCATCACGAGCCAGCCGATGTTGTGGCGGGTCCCGGCGTATTGCGAACCAGGGTTTCCGAGCCCCACGACGACCTTCAACCAAACCTCCGGAGACAGCACGACAGGGCCCGATCCCGCTCCGGGAGGGCCGTGGGCGATGGTAGCAGCCCCGTCTCGCATCTACCGGGGGCGGTCGGCGAACCGTCGATGGACGACGAAACCGAGACGGCTTACGGGCCGTTCGCCGAAGCGTTGGACTGAAGGAGTCGGAGTTCGAGGGCACGCATCGCGGCTTCCTCGTCGGGGTCGGCATGATCCCAGCCGCAGATGTGGAGCGTGCCGTGGGTGGCGAGAAGGCGAAGCTCTTCGGGGAGCGACCAGCCGACATCGCCGGTGTGGCCGCCACGGCCGGTCCGAGCCTGCTCCGCGGCACGCTCGACCGAGATCACGATGTCGCCGAGATGGGGGCGCCGGCCCGGCGGGAGCGGGAACTCGAGGGCCGAGCCTGCTCCCCGGTCCGTGCCGCCAGGATGCGGCGGAAACGCCCCGGGGGCGAGCAGCGGAAACGACAGCACGTCGGTCGGGCCGGTCTTGCCGAGGTGCACCGCGTTGAGCTCGGCGAGCTCGCCGTCGTCGGAGAGGATGAGCCCGATCGACGCCGGGGCGGGGGCTCCCACCGCCGACAGGGCGGCCGCCACGAGCCGCCCGAGCTCCGCACCTGCGACCGGCGAGACCACTCCGTCGCGCACGGTCAGATCGACCCGCCAGGGGCCCAGGTAGATCGCCCTCGTCACGACGCGGGGCCGCTCCCCCCGCGGCCGGTGCCGCTGCTGCCACCGCCGGCCGCGCCGGCTCGACGCGATTCCAGCTCGACAACGGTGTTCTGCGGGTAGGCGATCCTCGTGTGGTACATCCCGAGCAACTGGCCCACGAATGCCTCGCGGATCCGCTCGAGATCGCGCAGTGTCAGATCGCATTCGTCGAACTGGCCGTCGGCGATGCGCTCCTCGATGATGCGCGAGACCATCGCCCGGATGGCCGCTTCATCGCGCGAGGCGAGCGAGCGGACCGACGCCTCGACCCCGTCGGCCAGCATCAGCAGGGCGGCTTCACGGGACTGCGGCTTCGGCCCGGCGTGACGGAACTTGCGCTCGTCGACGACGACGCCGGGCCCCGCCAGCTCCTTCGCTCGGGCGTAGAAGTAGCTCATGATCGCCGTCCCGTGGTGCTGCGGGATGAATGCGATGAGCGCCTTTGGCAGCCGCGACTTGTAGGCCAGGTCGATGCCGTCGACCACGTGTTGCTTGAGGATCTGGGCGCTGACCTCAGGATCGAGCTGATCGTGGATATTCTCGCCGCCCGCCTGGTTCTCGATGAAGGCCATCGGGTTCGCCAGCTTGCCGACGTCGTGGTAATACGCTGCCACGCGGGTCACCAGCGGGTCGGCGCCGATCGCCTCTGCCGCACGCTCGGCGAGGTTCCCGACCATCAGCGAGTGGTGGTACGTGCCCGGCGTTTCGACCAGCAGCCGGCGGAGCAGCGGCTGCGAAGGATTGGCGAGCTCGAGCAGCTGGAAGACGGTCAGGATCCCGAACACCGAGCCGAGGACCGCGAATGTCCCGACGGCCGCGATCCCGGAGCCCGCGGCTGACGCGCCGGCGCCGAACCACAGCTCGAGCACGCCGCGCAGGTCGCGCGTTCCCAGCAACGAGAAGACCGACACGACCAACGCGCTCGCGACGAAGACCGCGAGCGCAGCCTGCACGAAGACCTGGAGCCGATCGCCGCGCCGGACGGTCACGACCCCGGCCATCCCACCCAGGAAGATGTAGGTCGCCAGCTCGAGCGAGTTGTTGTTCACCGCTCCGCCGATGACCGCGATGATCGCGATGACCATGGTCGCGATCGGGGCATCGAGCAGGATCGCGAGGAGCATCGCGATGGCCGCCGTCGGCAGGAAGAACGGGAGGGTCGGCCGGCCCGCGGTGATCTTGAGGGCCAGCGTCGCGCCGACCACCAGCAGCCCGATGAGGACCAGGACGTTGTCGCGATGCCACAGGGTCGGCCGGAAGCGCCAGATCCAGGCGAGCAGGGTGCCGACGAGCAGCAGGGCAAGCAGGACCCAGCCCGCGAAGCTCGCCAGGTCGACGACCGTCTCGCGCATCCCGAGCGCATCGATCTTCTCGATATCGGTGGCCGCCAGCGGAGAGCCGTTGCGGACGATGACCTCGCCCTGGCGGATGGTGACCCTGGTCGGCGTGACGCCCTCGGCCGCCTTCGCCCGCGCGGTGTTCGTGAGTTGATCGCTGAACGACGAGTTGGGAACGAGCAGCGGGCTGATCAGCTCGGCGGCGAGCATCCGCTCGCTCTCATCGAGGCCGCCGGCCATGAGGCTCGACAGGCGGGTCCGGGTGTTCTCGACCTCGGTGTCCCGCAGTTCGGTGCGGAGCGTCGCGTCCAGGATGCGCGCCGCCTCGGTGCGGACGGCCGCCCAGCGGGCGACATCGAGCCCGACGAGCGTCTTCTTGGCGGTCTCCGAGAGGTTCGGGATCGAGATCTCGAGCAGCGTCTGACGGTTGGCGGGGCTGAGTGCGGCCGAGAACGTCGCGTCGGCGCGTGCCACCCGCGCATCGAAGGCGCGCTGCTGTGCCGCGGCGATCGTGATCGCGTTCTCGGAGGCGTAGCTGTACTGCGGCGGGACCGCCGCGCTGGCGGCCGCGCGCGCGGCATCGGTCAGGATCTTGCTCTCGAACTCGATCGCGCGGGGCGCGACGATATCCCGACTCGCGAGCTGGCCGACGGTCGCGATGAGCGGCTGCTGGGGGATGATGTCGCTGCCGAGGATGGCCGTCAGGGCGACGACGAGGATGACCGTCGCGATGACGATCCGGGGCACGTCGCCGCGGGTGAAGCGGATCGGGTTCGCGGCACGCCGGGTCAGCATGGTCGGGTCATCTGCGCGCGACGCTCAGTGGGAGCCGGGATCGTGGGCCGCAAGATCGGCCCCGGCCAGGGCCTGGACCACGAGCTCGCTGACCTGCTTGCCGTCGGCGCGGCCACGGGTTCGCGGAGCGAGCCAGCCCATGACCTTGCCCATCTCCCGGACGGACGAAGCCCCGGTCGCGGCGATCCCCTCGCGGATCAGGCCAGCGATCTGCTCCGCGGTCAGGGCCTGCGGGAGGTAGTCGCCAAGGATGGCGATCTCCGCCTCTTCCTTGCCCGCGAGGTCCTCGCGGCCGCCGCTCCGGAACGCCTCCACCGATTCGCGCCGGGTCTTCACCTCGCGGCTGAGGACGGCCAGGTATTCGTCCTCGGTCAGGGGACGACCCTGGCGCTTCTCGACGTTGTAGGCCGCGCTCGTGACCATGCGCAGGACATCGCGACGCAGCCCATCGCCGGCGCGCATCGCGACGGCGATATCGGACTGGATGCGATCGTGAAGGGACACCGGTCTGGCACCTCGAGGCGGGCGGGCCACCGCGGTGCGGTGGGCCGCCGGTAGGCCTCCGGGGATCAGGACGTCAGGGTCGGGCGGTCGCCCGCTCAGCCGACCTGCGTTCGGGCGTTCTTCTTGCGCTTTGCTTCCTTGCGCTTCCGCTTCACCGAAGGCTTCTCGTAGTGCTCGCGTCGGCGAGCCTCGGCGAGGATGCCGCTCTGCTGGATCTTCTTGTTGAAGCGACGCAATGCGCTTTCGAACGTCTCGTTCTCACCCACTCGGACTTCTGCCAATCCCGGTTCACCTCCCCAGGCCTCGGATCGTGCTGCGTCATCGGGCTCGCGGCCGGCCGGCCCTGACGTCCTCGTACGGCGGTCCCGTCCGAGGCTGGCGGAGCATAGCCGAGGGTCCCCGACCGGTCAAACGTTCGGCTGGCGCCGTCCGCAGGCACGCGACTACCCTTCGGAGCGTGGCAACGACCCTGCTCGACCTGCTCGACGACGCGGTGGCCGCGAACGGCGATGCGACCGCGCTGAGCCTCCGCCTCGACGACGGCACGACCACCACGTGGAGCTATCGCGAGCTCGAGCGACGGTCGCGCATCGCGGCCTGGCGGCTCGGGAGCCTGGGGCTCGCGGCGGGTGACCGAGTGCTGACCTGGTCGCCATCGATGCCGGGCCTCCCTGCGGCGTATTTCGGCGCGATGCGAGCCGGTCTGATCTTCGTCCCGCTCGACCTCCGGATGTCGCCCGACGCGATCGAGGGCATCGTCGGAGCATCCGGCGCGCGGCATCTCATCCTGGGCACCGGCCGCGACGCGCCCGACCCCCGCGAAGCCGGGCTCGGCACCTTTCCGACGACCGCCGTGGACGCGCTGACGGCCGACCCCGATCCGTCATTCCCGCCCGACTGGGAAGCGCAGCTCGCGGCCCGCCCGGGGCCGGCAGCAGGCGACGTCTTCGAGCTCGTCTTCACGTCCGGGACGACCGGGACGCCCAAGGGCGTGATGCTCGCGCACGACAACGTCATGGCCTCGATCGAGTCGTTCCACCGCATCGTCCCGCCGATGGAGCATCGACTCGTCTCGCTCCTGCCGCTCTCGCATCTCCTCGAGCAGTCGGTCGGGCTCTACTACGCCCTCTCGGTCGGCGCCGACATCCTGTACGTCCGCAGCCGCAACCCGCGGGTCATCTTCGATGCGCTGCGCGACCACCGGGTGACCTCGATGGTCGTCGTCCCCCAGGTCCTCGATCTCTTCTGGAGCGCCATCGAGCGCGAAGTGGGCAAGCGCGGCCGCGAGACAG
>DASYJV010000306.1:0-5364 GCA_035996105.1 Candidatus Limnocylindrales bacterium
GCGAACCGGCCATCCGCAAGCTGGCCATCGACGACGGTCTCGGCCAGCTGGCCGAGCCACTCGTCATCCCGGCGCGCTAGGCGATCGACCCACCGATGCTGGGCCGAACCGATTCCCGCAGGCGCCACCTCGTCCTGCTCGTGATCTTCGTCCTCGGCTCCGTGGCATTGACGGCCCGGCTGGCCTACTGGCAGGTCGTCGATCGCGATCGCCTCACATCCGAGGCGTTGTCCCAGACCACGGTGACCATCGAGACGCCGAGTCGGCGCGGTGACATCTACGACCGGACGGGGACCGTGGTGCTGGCGACGACCGTCCAGCGCCAGCGCCTCGTGGCCGCGCCGGACCAGCTCACGCCCGACCGGCGGCGGTCGACCGTCGCCGAGCTCGCGCGCATCCTCGCACTCGATGCGGCGGGGACGATCGCGCTCCGTGACCTGGTGACCGGGACCGCCAAATACGTCATCGCCCGGCACGGCCTCGAGCGCGCCGTCGCGGACCGGATCCAGAGCGCGATCGACGGCAACCAGGTCTCCGGCGTCTCGCTCGAGCCCGAGCCACAGCGGGTCTATCCGCAGGTCGGCGGCGGACCGAGCTCGAGCCTGGCGGCGCAGCTGCTCGGGTTCGTGAACCGCGAGGGCGGCGGACAGTACGGCGTCGAGCAGTCCTACCAGTCGACGCTCGCGGGCGAGCCGCGGGTCGTCCTCGCGCGGCGCGACGCGGGCGGCCAGCCCGTGCTCGAGACCGGGACCGTGAGCCAGGCCGGCCAGACCGGTGCCGATCTGCGACTGACCATCGATGCGGGGCTCCAGCTGCGCGTCGAACAGGAGCTGCTGGCAGCGTGGGTCGCCGACAAGGCGAAGCGTGCCTCGGCGGTCGTGATGGACCCGTACACGGGCGAGGTCTACGCCATGGCCACCTACCCGTCCTACGACGCGAATGACTACCAGGCGATCGCCGCGTCGGATCCATCCCGGTTCATCGACCCGGTCGTCGCGAGCGTCTACGAGCCGGGATCAGTGTTCAAGATGATGACCGCCGCCGCAGCGCTGACCAACGGGACCGTCACCCCGTCGACGAGGGTCAAGGACACCGGCTTCCTGCGGCTTGACAACGGCAAGTCGAAGATCGACGACGCCGACCGCAAGGCCATGGGCTGGATGACCTTCGAGGACGGCGTCGCCTATTCGCGCAACGTCGTGGCGGCGAAGGTGGCGATGGGCCTCGCGCCGACGATCGCCGGATCCTCTGCGACCCTGTACGACATGTGGCTCAAGCTCGGCTACGGCGCCCAGACCGGGATCGACGTGGCCGGCGAGGTCGCCGGGCTGGTGCGCGACCCGGGGGTCCGGAGCTGGCGGGAGATCGATCTCGCCAACGGCTCGTTCGGCCAGGGCGTGGCCGTCACGCCGATCCAGCTGGCGATGGCATACGCCGGCCTGATGAATGGCGGCACGCTCGTCCAGCCGCATGTGGTCAAGGCCATCGGCGATCGGGAGGTCGTCGCTCCTGCGCGCGCCTCTGGGGTGGTCGACGGTGCCGTCTCGAAGACCCTCATCAAGATGATGCGACACGTGGTCACGACCGTCCCGTTCTACCGCGATCGGACGCTCGTTCCGGGCTACGACGTCGGTGGCAAGACCGGCACCGCCCAGATCTGGGACCCGAAGGCCCGCAACGGTCGCGGCGCCTGGAAGGACAACCTCTTCAACTACTCCTTCGTCGGGTACATCGGGCGGACGGTCGGGACCCCCGATCTCGTCGTCGCGATCCAGATCGAGGAGGGGACCCCGACGATCGCCCGGGTCGGCCACCTGGAGATGCCGGTCATGTCGTTCGAGCTCTTCCGGCGCATCGCCACCGACGCCATCACGACGCCCGATCTCCTGGCCGGCCGGCCGGCGACGGTCGCCACGACACCCTCGGTGCACTGACGGTGCCCTGTGCGACACTGGCGTCCGTGACCGACGTCGATCCGTCGATCCCGGTCCCGGGGTCGACATCGGGACCCGCCCTCTCGGCCGACGACCTGGTGCGCCTGACGGGCGGCTGGCTCCTCGCCCGGTCGGCCCGACCCATCCGAGGCGCGGCGGTCGACTCCCGGCTCGTCGCTCCCGGCGAGATCTTCGTCGCCCTGGCGGGGGAGCGGACGGACGGCCACGAACACCTGGCCGAGGCGATCGCCCGGGGAGCATCGGCGCTCATCGTCACCCGACCGACGACGGACGGCGCCGCGCTCGGTGACGTGACCGTCGTCCGCGTCGTCGACGCGTTGGCGGCGCTCGGCGCCGTCGCCGAGGGCTGGCGGCGACGGTTCGATCCGATCGTCGTGGGCGTCACCGGGAGCATCGCCAAGACGTCGACCAAGGAGGCGGTCGCGGCGGTGCTCGCGCGTCGCTTCCGGACGCTCCGGAACGAGGGCAACCAGAACAATGAGGTCGGTCTGCCGTTGACGCTCCTGCGGCTCGGTCCGGAACACGAGGCGGCGGTCCTCGAGATGGGGATGTACGTCGGTGGCGAGATCGCCGATCTCGCCCGGATGGCCCGTCCCCGGATCGGCGTCGTGACGGCCGTCCAGCCCGTCCACCTGTCGCGGATCGGCTCGCTCGAGGCGATCGAGGCGGCCAAGGGCGAGCTGCTCGAGGCGCTCCCGCCCGAAGGGACGGCGATCCTCAACGCCGACGACCCCATCGTCCGCCGGATGGGCTCGCGCACGGTCGCCCGCAGCCTGCTCTACGGGTTCGCGGCCGATGCGGATGTGACCGCCGAATCGGTCGATTCCGCGGGGATGGGCGGGATGAGATTCACGCTTCGGGCCGATGGGGCGCGGCGGGCCGTCACCATCCCGACGCTCGGTCGGCTGTCGGTCCACAACGCGCTGGCGGCGGCCGCCGTCGGCCGCGCGGCCGGCCTGTCACTCGACGAGATCGCGGCGGGGCTCTCCGACGGGTGGTCGGCTCCGCACCGTGCGCAGCTCGTCCAGCTCGGTGGCGTGACGCTCATCGATGACAGCTACAACGCGTCGCCACGCTCGGTCGTGGCGGCCCTCGAACTGCTGACCGGCCTCCCGGGCCGACGTGCGGCGGTCCTCGGGGAGATGCTCGAGCTGGGTGATGCGAGCGATGCCGGCCACGTGGTCGTCGGTGAGGCGGCCGCCCGGACGCTCGACTGGCTGGTCGTCGTCGGCCAGGGTGCCGCAGGGATCGCCGCGGGAGCAGCGGCAGCCGGGATGGATCCGGCCCGGATCACGCGCGTCCGTGATGCCGAGGCGGCACTGGTCGCCGTTCCGCCACGGCTTCGCGATGGCGACGTCGTGCTCGTCAAGGCGTCGCGTGGGATCGGGCTCGACCGGCTCGTGGACGGCCTGCAGCGCGAGCTCGGTCAGGCCGCCGATCGATGACCGTCGAGCTCATCCAGGGGCTGCTCCTCGCCTTCGCGTTGATGGTCATCCTCATGTCGCCCTACATCCGGCTGCTGCACGTGCTCGGGTTCGGCAAGCGGATCCGCCAGGACGGGCCGGAGAGCCATTACGTCAAGGAGGGGACGCCGACGATGGGCGGTCTGCTCATCGTGGGGGTCGTCCTGGGGATCTACTTCTTCCTGCGCCGGGGCCCCGACGCGGCGACCTTCGCGCCACTCGCCGCGCTGGCCGGTGTCGGCGCCTTGGGCGCCTTCGACGACTACCTCAACGCCAGGACCGGGGAGGGGATCCGCGCCCGCCAGAAGATGATCTGGCTGACCGTCGTCGCGTTCGTCGCCGCCTGGCAGATCCAGCAGACCTACCAGATCACCGCCATCGCGGTGCCGTTCATCGGGCCGGTCTCGATCGATCCCGCGCTCTACGTGATGTTCGGGGCGTTCGCGATCATCGCCGCGGCGAACGGCGTCAACATCACCGACGGTCTCGATGGGTTGTCGGGCGGGACCCTGGCCATCGCCTTCGTCGCGTACATGCTGATCGCGCTGCTCAACGCGCCGCTCGCGCAGCCCAACCTGGCCCTGCTGTGCGCGCTCATCATCGGTGCGCTGCTCGGCTTCCTCTGGTTCAACGTCCATCCCGCCCAGATCTTCATCGGCGATTCGGGCGCCCTGTCGCTCGGCGCGACGCTCGCCGTCACGGCGCTGATCACCGGCCAGATCCTGGTCCTGCCGCTGATCGGGATCATCTTCGTCATCGAGACGGCGTCGGTCATCCTCCAGGTCGCGTACTTCAAGGTGTCGGGTGGCCAGCGGCTCTTCCGGATGAGCCCCATCCATCACCACTTCGAGCTTGGTGGCTGGGACGAGGAGAAGATCACGATCCGGTTCTGGATCGTCGGCGTCCTGGCCGCGCTCCTCGGCGTGACGCTCTTCCTGGCATCGCTGGACCGGCTGCGGTGACCATGACGCGAACGGGACCGATCGACCTCGACCGCCTTGACCTGGACGGCATCCGGACGGGCGAGCTGCGCGACCGGCCGGTGACGGTCCTCGGTCTGGCCCGGAGCGGGCTGGCGCTGGCCCGTTTCCTGGCCGACGCCGGGGCGCGCGTCACGGTCTACGACGGCCGCGCGGCCGCACAGCTCGGCGATGCGATCGCTGCGCTTGGTGGCCGGCCGGTGACGCTGGCACTCGGCCCGGAGATGGATCCGGCCGCGGCGTGGGCCGGCGCCGAGCTCGTCGCCACGTCGCCTTCGATCTCGCCCGACTATCCGACCACGGAACCTCGCCTGCGGGCGGCGCTGCGCGCGCTCGTCGACGCCCGCGCGGGTGGCGATCCGATGGTTCCTGCGCTCGTCTCGGAAGCCGACCTCTTCCTTCGCCTCTGTCCGTCGCCGACGATCGGGGTCACCGGCACGAAGGGCAAGACCACGACGTCATCGCTCGCGGCGGCGCTGCTGGCGGCCGATCCGGGCCACCCGGTCGTCCTCGGCGGCAACATCGGGGTCCCGATGGTCGAGCGCCTCCTCGAGCTCAGCCCGGCGCACCGGGTGGTGGACGAGCTGTCGGAGCTCCAGCTGCCGACCCTGTCGCGCGGGACGACCGTCGCCGTCTACACGAACGTCACCTCCGACCACCTCGATCGGCACGGGTCGCTGGCGGGCTACCAGCGCGTCAAGCGTCGACTGGCCGAGCTGGTCGACCCGGATGGCGCGCTCATCCTCAACGACGAGGACCCGATCGTCGCCTCGTACGGCACCGCGACGAGCGCCCGGACCATCCGCTACCGGCGGGATCGGCCGTCCGCCGGCGGGCTCGGGCTGGTCGAAGGCTGGATCGTCGCGGAAGGCGTCGAGCGGCTGGCGCTCGCCGGCGGAGGCGTCGCCGCGACCGGGCCGGCGGGCCGCATCATGCCGGTCGCTGAGCTCGCCATCCCCGGCGCCC
>DASYJV010000307.1:0-3455 GCA_035996105.1 Candidatus Limnocylindrales bacterium
ACCGACGGCGCTCCCCGCCAGCACGCTCATGAGATACGCAGGTTTGCCACCCGACAGGTAGACGAGGTCGCATTCGCCGATCGCCTGGACCGCGGCCGGATCCTCCGCGCCCGAGCGATCCCGCAGGAGGACCGGCTCGACCTCGGCGCCGAGCTGGCCGAAATGCGCCGTCCCCATCGACGCCCAGCGGGTGAAGACCTCCTCGCCATCCGGGTAGGACGCGGTCGGCAGGATGACCACCCGTGGCCGGGAGCGCCCGGATGCCGCCAGCAATCCGGCGTCGAATCCGAGCATCTCGGCGGTGAATTCGCCGGCGCCGACCAGCGCCACGGGTCCGGGCATCGCGGAGAGTCTACCCGGACCTTGCCCGTGCCCCGCCCGCGCTGCGACACTGCGCGGACATGACCCGAACCCAACGCTGGACCCTGGTCGCCACCGTCATCGGCTCGGGCGGCGTATTCCTCGACGGGACGATCGTCAATGCGGCGCTGAAGCACATCGGGCAGGAGCTCCCGCGATCGCTGGTCGGCGTGCTCGAGGGGCAGGCCTACATCGTCGGTGGCTATCTCGCGGTCCTCGCCGCCCTGCTCATCCTGGCCGGCGCCTTGTCAGACCATTACGGCCGCCGTCGCGTCTTTGCCATCGGTCTGATCGGGTTCGCGGCCGCATCGGCGCTCATCGGCCTTTCCCCGACGCTGGAGTGGCTGATCGTCTTCCGGCTGGCGCAGGGCGCCGCTGGAGCGCTCCTGGTCCCGGGATCGCTGGCGCTCATCACCCATGCCTTCGGTGACGCTGAGCGCGGCCGGGCGTTCGGGATCTGGGCGGCGTCCACGGCCGCGCTGAACGTGCTCGGGCCGCTCGTCGGGGGTGGCATCGTCGACACTCTCGGCTGGCGGGTCGCGTTCCTGATCAACGTGCCGCTCCTCGGCGTCGCCCTGTGGGCCACCATCGCCCACCTCCAGGAATCGCGCGACACCGAGACCACCGGTCGCTTCGATTGGCTGGGTGCGATCGTGGCGGCGCTCGCGGTCGGCGGGCTGGCGTTCGGATTGATCCGCGGCCAGGCCAACGAATGGGCAGACACAGCGGCCTGGATCGCGATCGTCATCGGGCTTGTCGCGTTGGTCCTGTTCCCCGTGCTGATGGCACGCCGCCCACACCCGCTCGTCCCGCTCGAGCTGTTCCGCTCGCGTGCCTTCACATCGATCAACCTGGCGACCTTCTTCATCTATGGCGCTCTCTATGTCACGTTCTTCTACCAGGCGGTGGTGCTCCAGGGCGCGCTCGGGTATACCGCGCTCGGCGCCGGCGCGATCGGGCTCCCGATCGGGATCATGCTCGCGCTCCTCTCGACCCGCGTGGGCGCGCTGGCCGGCCGGCTGGGCTCGAGGCGATTCCTCGTCATCGGGCCGTCGCTGATGGCGATCGGGCTGCTGTGGCTGGCCCGTCTGCCGGCCGACTCCACGCCCTGGAAGGCGTCGATCGCAGACCCCGCCAGCCTCGTCCCGCCGCCCTCGGTGTTCATCGACATACTGCCCATGACCATCCTGTTCGGGATCGGCATCTCGCTCGTCGTCGCGCCGTTGACGAGCACCTTGATGAGCTCGATCTCGGGGCGCTACTCGGGGCTCGGCTCGGCCATCAACAACGCGATCGCGCGGGTCGGCCAACCGCTGCTCGGCGCGCTCATCTTCATCGTCGTCAGCGCGACGTACTACGCGGCGCTCGGCCCGCTCGCCGGGGTCGACGCCTCCGATCCGACGGTCCGCCATGCCTATCAGCCACTCAACCCACCCGCGGCCGGCGCGACCGCGGCCCAGGTCACGGCCTCGACGCAGGCCTCGATCGAGGCCTTCCACGTGGCCATGCTCATCGGTGCCGGCCTGCTGGCGATCGGCGCGCTCATCTCGTGGTTCGGCCTGCGCGAAGAGGCTGGCGCCGCCCGGCCCGGCGGGGCCAGCGACTTCGCGGAGGCGCCGGCGGGGCCCGGCGGATGACGCGCGACTGGGATGCGGCGACCTACGACCGGGTCGCGGATCCCCAGACTCGATGGGGTGCTGCGGTCGTCGACCGGCTCGTCCTCAACGGAGACGAACGCGTCCTCGACGCGGGCTGCGGGTCGGGTCGGGTCACCGAGCTCCTTGCGGCTCGCCTGCCGCTCGGTCGCGTGGTCGCCCTCGATGGGTCGCCGGCGATGATCGAAGCCGCCCGCGAGCGGCTGGCGCCCTTCGGCGACCGGATCGAATACGTCGTCGCCGATCTCGGCCAGCCGTTGCCGATCGCCGGGAAGGTCGACGCGATCCTTTCGACGGCGACCTTCCACTGGGTCCCCGACCACGACGCCCTCTTCGCGAATCTGGCCGCGGTCCTCCACTCGGGCGGTTGCCTCGCGGCCCAGTTCGGCGGCGTCGGCAACATCGGCTCGGTGAAGCAGGCCCTCGCGACGATCGGCGACGGCTGGCTCGGACCGGCGCACTACGAGACGCCGATGGCCACCACCCGGCGACTCGATGCGGCCGGCTTCGTCGACATCGAATGCTGGCTCAAGGACGAGCCGACGTCCTTCGAGACGGACGAGGCACTCGAGACGTTCCTGCGCACCGTCATCCTCGCCCCGAACGTGGAGCGCGTGCCCGCCGAAGAACGGGCGGGCTTCGTCCACGAGGTCGCGAGCCGCCTGCCCGGCCGGACGATCGACTACGTCCGGCTCAACGTGCTCGCCCGCCGCTCGAGCGGCTGACCGGGGCCGACCCGAACCTTTCAGTCGCGGACGCGAAACGGCGCGCCGTGGCCGGGGATCACGATGTCGGCAGCCGCCAGCACCCGCGCCCGGCCGCGCTCGATGGCGGGCTGGTCGGCGGCCAGCGGGTCCACCGCGGGCGAACGGTCCGTCCGCCACCACAGGTGGGTCATGGCGTACACCCCGTCCTCCGCCGTCACGACCAGCGTGGCGTCCTCTTCGGTATGACCGGGCGTCAGCCACAGCTCGCTGTTCGGACCCAGATGATGGCCATCGCCGTCGTGGTCGAGCCACAGGTCGTCCCGGTAGCGCGCCCAGAAGTCGACCACCTCGGCGTTCGGGAAGAGCGCGATGTTGACCGTGTGGTCCGGGTGGTGATGGCTCAGGAACACGTGCGTGACGGCCTCCGGCGCGACGCCGAGGTCGTGCAACGGATCGAGGATCAGCGAGCGGCGCGCGACCATCCCGGGGTCGGCCACGATCAACGCGTCACCATCGCGAACGAGGACGACGCTGCTGCCGACGCGTTCGTCGGCGTATCCGGCGTGGAGCAGATGCACCGAGGTCACCGCCCGATGCTACGTCGCCGGATGGCCGCTGAACTTGGTCCTGACCGACCCGCCGACCTGGTCCTCACCGGCGGGCGCATCGCCACGATGGACCGCGCACGCACATGGGCGAGCGCCGTCGCGGTGCGGGACGGGCGGATCCTGGC
>DASYJV010000308.1:0-5982 GCA_035996105.1 Candidatus Limnocylindrales bacterium
CGCTCGACATCGGCCGGCGCCGGCAATTCAAGCCCGACGTCGATGATCGCGCTGCCGTCGCCGAACTGGGCGGCGAGCTCCTCGACCGTTCCGACCCCGATCAGGCGGCCGGCGGCGAAGATCCCGATCCGATCGCACACCGACTGGACCTGCGACAGCAGGTGGCTCGAGAGCATCACCGCCAGGCCGCGCTCGCGGACGAGCCTGCGCAGCAGGTCGAGGATCTCGACGACGCCGAGCGGATCGATCGAGGTCGTCGGTTCGTCGAGGATCAGCAGGTCCGGCGACTTCACCAGCGCGTCGGCGATGCCGAGCCGCTGCCGCATCCCCCGCGAGTAGGTCTCCACCTCGTCGTCGGCGCGATCGCTGAGACCGACCTGCTCGAGGACCTCGACGATGGCCGTCTCCGTCTCGGCTCGGCCGAGGCCATTCAGCCGGGCGGTGTAGCGCAGGTTCTGCCGTCCGGTCAGGCCACCATAGAACCCGACGGCATCCGGCAGATAGCCGACCCGACGCTTGACTTCGCGCGGCTCGCGCGCCGGATCGAGACCCATCACCGACGCCTCGCCTTCGGTGGGCTCGGAGAGCCCGAGCAGCATCAGGATCGTCGTCGTCTTCCCGGCGCCGTTCTGCCCGAGCAGGCCGAAGATCTCGCCCGGGTAGACCTCGAGGTCGAGCCGGTCGACCGCCGTCAGGGTGCCGTACGTCTTGGTCAGGTGCCGCGTCCGGATGACCGGTTGCGCTCCTTCGATCTCGTCCGGCCGCACGATCGTGGACGGTGGGACCGCTGGCTCGGGCCGAGGTGCGACCTGGGCCTCGCTCATCGCCGACCGAACCGGCGGAATGTCCACCACAGGCCGACGAGCACGAGTGCGATGAGGAGGATCCCCACGGCGCCCCACAACAGCGACGTCTCGATGGTGACGCGGATGTCGGCCGAGGTCGTGGCGACCGGCGCGGTGGCCGTGAAGGTCGTCACGTAATCGCCGGCGATGGCATTCGACGACGGCGTGACATGGGCGACGACATTGACCGATCGTGATGCCGGGACCGTCACCGTCGGCGAGTCGAAGGCGACGGTCCAGCCGGTCGGGGCGCTCGCGCTCATCGCCGCACCGGAGACGTCGGCGGTCCCGCTGTTGGTGAGGACCAGCGTGATGTCGCTCGCCGACCCGGCCGTGGCGTTCATGTTCAGCCGGGCGTCCACCGTGGAAAGCGCCAGCTTGTAGCTCCCGGTGATGGTGACGGTGAGGTCAGCGTGGGCCGTGCGGCTGCCGCTCGTCGCGTCGAGCCCGATCTTGTAGTCGCCCGCCGCGGTCCCCGCCGCCGGCTTGGCAGAGACGGTCACGGCCGTGCCGCTGCCGGCCTTGACCACGACGCTCGCGGCCTGGGCCTGCGAGCCGATCGACGCGGTGACGGTCCAGCCATCCGGGCCGGTCGCCACAACGCTGAAGGGCAGGTCCTCGGGCGTGGAGTTGGTCAGGGTGAGCGTGAACGGGAACGTCGCGTCGGACGTGCCCTTGAGCTGTGGGACGTCGGTCGTGATCGTGACGTCGCCCGCGGCGTTGGGGGCCACCCGGATGTCGACTGACAGCGTCGTCGAGGCACCGGCGCTGGTGGTACCGGTCACGTCGATCCGTTGCGTCCCCGCCGCGGCGTCGGCGGGTACGGTGACATTGAGCGTGACCTTGGTCGGCGTCGCACCGGCGGACTCCACACCATCGATGGTGAAGCCACCGCCGCGCAGGACGGCCGTCCAGCCGGTCGGCACCTTCCCGACGGTCAACGCCACCCGGCCGGCGGCCGCGGTCGAGATGGAGACATCGAAGCTTGGCGTCGCACCGGGAGCCACGGCGACCGCCGGATACGGCGTCGTCATCGTGATCGCCGCAGCCGCGGTCATGGCGGGGGCACCGGCCAGCATCGCGAGTCCCATGATCGACGCAGCCAGACCGAGTCTCGCCGAGCGCGATCGAACATCCCTGACCGTAGACACCACCGACACTGGGCCACCTCCTGTGAGCATCTCATCGGCCGCCGGGGGCAGCCGCCGGGCGCGCGTCAGCGCAGGCCCGGACCGCGCGCAGTCTGACGGGCACGGGTGATGGAATCAACCTCGCTTCGGTGAAGAGACGTGAATCATCACCGCACCGGACCACCCCGGACCATCGTCCGTTTGACGGATCGACCGATCCGGGAGATAGTGACGCAGTAACCAGTCCGACGCGACGACCCGGTTAGAGCGCAAACACCGCTCCCGGCCCGGCGCGCTGACACTCCACAAACCGGCTGCGCAGCCGATCGCACATCTCGCGATCACGGCGCGCCAGAAAGCACAAGTCATACCGACCATGATGTCCCGTTCCACCACCGCGTCCGTCACCGGACGCGCCTCAGCCATGCGGCGCATGCGCCGTCGCACCAGCCATGCCACCAACTCCAGGATCTTCTGCGGCACCAATGGCTGCCCCAGCTTCCTCGAGTTCGATGCGCAGACCGGCAAGGCGACCTGCCACATCTGCGGGTTCGTCCGCCACCTCGACTGACCCCGCCCGGCCGTCGCGTCGCGCGGGATGACCGCACGACGGCCCGACTCCCCCGCCATCCTTCACGAGCATCGCCCACCGCCCTGAGGCCACGCCGTGACCACACCCGCCATCCTCGATCGTGACCGCCTCGCGCGCCTGATGGCCGCCGAGATGACCCGCTTCGCCGACGACCACCCGCGTTCGCAGGCGCTGCATCAGACGGCCCGGCGCTCGCTCCTCGAGGGCGTCCCGATGCCGTGGATGATCAAGTGGGCCGGGCCCTTCCCACCCTATGTCGATGTCGCCTCCGGCGCGCATTTCACGTGTGTCGACGGACACGACTATGTCGACTTCTGCCTGGGCGACACCGGTGCGATGGCCGGTCACGGGCCGGCCCCGACGATCGCCGCCGTCGAACGCCAGATGCGCCGCGGGATCACCCACATGCTGCCCACCGAGGACGCGGCCTGGGTCGGCGAGGAGCTGACCCGCCGGTTCGGTGTCGGAGCGTGGCAGTTCGCGCTCTCGGCGAGCGACGCCAACCGCTGGTCGCTCCGGCTCGCGCGGCAGCTGACCGGCCGGACCAGGGTCGTCGTCCACGATCACTGCTACCACGGCTCGGTCGACGAGGCGATCGC
The DNA here is from genome assembly GCA_035996105.1 of Candidatus Limnocylindrales bacterium. Classification (GTDB taxonomy): domain Bacteria; phylum Chloroflexota; class Limnocylindria; order Limnocylindrales; family CSP1-4; genus SPCO01. The sequence continues at coordinate 3,167 of DASYJV010000308.1, forward strand.
GATGCTCGCCGAGGACGGTTCGGTCGTACCGGTCCACGGCTCGGTCGGACCGCAGGTCGACGTCGCCCAGACGACCCGGGTGGTCGAGTTCAATGACGTCGCCGGCCTCGAAGCGGCGCTGGCCGACGGCGATGTCGCGGCCGTCCTCATCGAGCCAGCCCTGACCAACGTCGGGATCGTGCTGCCGGAAGCGGGCTACCACGACGCCGTCCGCGAGATCACCCGGCGGACCGGGACGCTCCTCATCATCGACGAGACCCACACGATCTGTGCCGGCCCGGGAGGGGCGACCGGGGCGTGGGGCCTCGATCCCGACCTCGTCGTGATCGGCAAGACCATCGCCGGTGGGATCCCGTCGGCCGCCTACGGGTTCAGCCCGGAGATCGCGCGACGGCTCGAGGGCTCGATCGAGGTCGAGGCGTCCGACGTGGGCGGGATCGGCGGCACGCTGGCGGGCTACGCACTCTCGCTGGCCGCCACCCGGGCGACCCTCGGCGAGGTCCTGACCGCAGCCGCATTCGAGCGGATGGTCCCCCTGGCGGAGCGCTGGGAGGCCGGCGTCAACGCCGTGCTGGCGGAACGGGCCGTGCCCTGGCACGTGACCCGACTGGGCGCCCGGGCGGAGTATCACTTCATGCCGGACCCGCCCCGGACGGGCGCCGAGCAGTGGGCGAACAGCGACCCCGATCTCGAGCGGTTCCTCCATCTCTGGGCGATGAACCGGCGCGTGCTGATGACCCCGTTCCACAACATGGCCCTCATGTCTCCGGCGACATCGGCCGCCGACGTCGATCGCCATACCGAGGTCTTCGCTGAAGCCGTGGCTACGCTCTTCGCATGACCGACCCGACCGACCCGCCGCCACGCGTCCGCCTCCGGGACATCACCCTGGCCGACGCGGACCTGATGGACGCCTGGGGCGCCGACCCGACGGCCGCCGGCACGTTCAATGACTTCGGGGAGACGCATGAGCCGATCGACCGCGACGTGCTCGCGGCCGGCCCGCTGCGGAATGAGCGGAACGGCCAGCTCATCGTCGAGCGGATCGAGGACGCCCGACCGATCGGCGCCGTCAGCTGGCACGTCGTCGGCTATGGCCCGACCGCCGGGTCGCGTGCCTGGAACATCGGCATCGCGCTGCTTCCCGACGAGCGCGGCCACGGCTATGGCGTCGAGGCCCAGGTGCAGCTCGCCCAGTACCTGTTCGAATCGACCGCCTTCAACCGCGTCGAGGCCCAGACCGACGTCGAAAACGTGGCCGAGCAGCGCGCCCTCGAACGGGCCGGCTTCCAGCGCGAGGGGATCGCGCGCGGCTCCCAGTACCGAGCCGGCGCCTACCACGATCTCGTCGTCTATTCCCGACTGCGTGACGATCCTCCCGCCTGACAGGCGAGCTGTCACGAGCCGCTGCTAGGGTTGGGACGAATGGACCGCATCGACGGGAGAACCGTCTATTCCGCCACCGACCTCGTCGCGTACCTCGCCTGCGAGCACCTGACCCAGCTCGAACGTGCCGCGATCGCGGGACTGGTGAAGCGTCCGATGCGTGACGATCCGGAGCTCGACGTCATCCAGAAGCGCGGCTTCCAGCACGAGGCTCGCTACCTTTCCGACCTGCGCGCGGACGGCCGAGTGGTCGTCGAGATCGAGAAGGATGGGTCGGCGATCGACCGCGGCGAAGAGCTGCGAGCCTCTGCCGCCCAGACCATCGATGCCATGGCCGGCGGCGCCGACGTCATCTACCAGGCAACCTTCTTTGACGGCACGTTCCGGGGCCACGCTGACTTCCTGCTGCGTGTCGATGCGCCGGAGCGGCCATCGCGATGGGGTCCCTATCACTACGAGGTCGCGGACACCAAGCTCGCCCGCCACGTCAAGGCGAGCGCGGTCCTCCAGATCTGTTCCTACATCGACCAGCTGGAACGGATCCAGGGCGTCCGTCCGGAGTGGCTCCACGTCGCGCTCGGAGGAAGCGCCCGTGCCGTCGAGAGGCTCCGCGTGGACGACTACATGGCCTATTACCGCAGCGCGCGCGACCGCTTTCTCCGGACGCTCGCCGAAGAGACCCGGGCCACCTACCCGCCCGAGACGACCTACCCGGAGCCGGTCGAGCACTGCGATGTCTGCCGATGGGCGGCCGAATGCGTCGTGCGTCGCCGGGCCGACGACCATCTGAGCCTGGTGGCCGGCATCTCTGCGCGCCAGCGGCAGGCGCTCACCGGTCGCGGGATCGGTACGCTCGAGGCATTTGGCGATGTGCGGCTTCCTATCGACCCGCCTGTCGAGGGCATCGGCGAGGGCGCGCTTGTCCGGGTCCACGCACAAGCGAGGATCCAGCTCGAGGGTCGTCGCGAGAGCGCGTACAAGTACGAGCTCCTCCTCCCGGATCCCGGGGCCGAGATCGAGGTCGACCGGGGGCTCGCCTCGCTTCCGGCGCCGTCGGCGGGCGATCTCTTTTTCGATATCGAAGGCGACCCCTATGCCTTCGATGACGGGCTTGATTACCTCTTTGGCTTCCTCGACACGGACAACGCCTTCACCGCCATCTGGTCCCGGGATGCCGCCGACGAATTTTCGCTTGACGGCGAGCGGCGCGCCTTCGAGCGCCTCGTGGACTTCATCATCGATCGCCTCGAGCAGGATCCGACGATGCACGTGTACCACTACGCGCCGTACGAACCGACAGCTCTCAAGCGACTGATGGGCCGCTACGGCACGCGCGAGGCCGAAGTCGACAGGCTGATGCGGGAAGGGGTCCTGGTCGACCTGTTGCGAGTCGTCCGACAGTCGCTGCGAGCGTCGGTCGAGAGCTACTC
>DASYJV010000309.1:0-4925 GCA_035996105.1 Candidatus Limnocylindrales bacterium
GCCTACGTTGCATCCTGGCAGCACGGCACCTGAGGCGATGCTCGAGCGTGCGATCGCGCCGTTCGGGACATGGCGGTCGGGGATCCGGGTCGATGACGTCGTCGGTGACGTCATCGGTCTGGCGGAGCCCTGGGTCGATGGCGATGACATCTACTGGCTCGAAGGCAGACCGATGGAGGCCGGTCGGCGGGTGCTCGTCCGCGCCGCGTCCGACGGCTCCACCGCTGATCTGACACCGGCCCCGTTCAACGTCCGATCCGGGGTCCACGAATATGGCGGCGGCTCGTATGTCGTGGCCGGCGGGATCGTCGTCTTCTCGCACTTCGCCGACGGTCGGCTGTACCGGCTCGACCCGGGCTCGGAGACGCCGGTCCCGATCACGCCCGAGGGCCCGTGGCGCTATGCCGACCTCCGGCCCGATCTCGAACGCCGCCGGTTCTACGCGGTCCGCGAGGCGCATGGCGAGGGCGAGCCGACGAACACCATCGTCACCATCCCGCTCGACGGCGGCGACGTGCACGTGATCGTCTCGGGGACCGACTTCGTGGCGGCTCCGCGGCTGTCACCCGATGGCGCCCGTCTCGCCTGGCTCGAATGGGATCACCCGGACATGCCGTGGGACGCGACCTTGCTGCGCGTCGCCGCGTTCGAGCCCGATGGCACGCTCGGCGCTCCGGTGCTGGCCGCCGGCGGCCCCGCCGAGTCGATCGCCCAGCCCGAGTGGAGCCCGAGTGGCGTCCTCCACCTGGTCAGTGACCGAAGCGGTTGGTGGAACCTGTACCGACTTGTCGATGGACCACGGCTCGAGCCGATCGCGCCGATGGAGGCGGAGTTCGCCGACCCGGCCTGGATCTTCGGCCGCTCCTCCTACGGCTTCCTGGCCGATGGCGCCATCGTCGCGGTCGGGCGCTCGGGCGGGCGCGACCACCTGCTCCGGATCGAGCCGACCGCGCTCATCGGCGAGCTCGAGATCCCCTTCACCGAGCTCGACGGCCTGCAGGTCGGCGAACACGCCGTCGTCGCGCTGGCGGGCGCGCCGGGTGACGCCTCCGTGGTCGCGCGGTTCGATCCCCTGACACTGGCGCCGACCGGCGTCCTGCGACGGGCGAGCACGATCACGGTCGACCCGGCGGCCATCTCGCAACCGGAGGCGATCGAGTTCCCGACGCGCGATGGCCGGTCCGCGCATGCCCTCTTCTATCCGCCGTCGAACCCGGACTTCGCGGGCCCGGACGGGGAGAAGCCACCGCTCATCGTGCTGTCGCATGGCGGTCCCACGTCCGATGCCTCGAGCGCGCTCGATCTGACCAAGCAATTCATGACCAGTCGCGGCATCGCGGTCCTGGACGTCGACTACGGCGGGAGCACGGGGTACGGCCGCGACTATCGGCGCCGGCTCGAAGGCCAGTGGGGGATCGTCGATGTCGACGACTGCGTCGCGGCGGCGCGGTTCGTGGTCGAACGCGGCGACGTCGATCCGGACCGGCTGGTCATCGAGGGCGGAAGCGCGGGTGGTTACACCACGCTCGCAGCGCTCGCCTTCCGCGACGTCTTCGCGGCAGGGATCAGCCACTACGGGGTCGGCGACATCGAGGCGCTGGCGACCGACACGCACAAGTTCGAGTCGCGCTACATCGACCGCCTGGTCGGTCCGTATCCGCAGGCACAGGCGGTCTATCGCGAACGCTCGCCGGCCAACTTCCCCGGGGCGTTCTCGAGTCCGGTCCTGCTCCTCCAGGGGCTCGATGACCGGGTCGTCCCACCGAGCCAGGCCGAGGCGATCGCGGCGGCACTCGGGGCCAAGGGGATCCCCTACGCCTACCTGGCCTTCGAAGGCGAGGGCCACGGCTTTCGCGGCGCGCATGCCGTCCGGCGAACGCTCGAGGCGCGGCTGTCGTTCCTCGGCCAGATCTTCGGCTTCGAGCCGGCCGACGACATCGAGCCGCTCGAGGTGCAGGGTCTCGAGGCCTGGCGCCGGCGCAACCCGAAGCCCGCCGCGACCACGACGCCCGCCGCGTCCGCCCCGCCTGCCGCGCCGACGGTGCCCGCCGCGCCACCTCCCGCCGTCACCGTCCCGGCCGACGACACCGGCCACCGCTGAGGCGCCCTCCCGGACGGCCGCCGGGATCGACCGGCGAGGGCCGTGCTAGGCTTCGCGCCCATGAGCATCGTCGACGCCCCCCACTACCTGTTCACCTCCGAGTCGGTCACCGAGGGCCACCCGGACAAGATGTGCGACCAGGTCTCCGACGCGATCCTGGACGCGATCATCCGCGAGGATCCCGGCGCCCGCGTCGCCTGCGAGACGGCCACGACGACGGGCCTCGTCATCGTCCTCGGCGAGATCTCGACGTCGGTCTACGTCGACTTCCAGGCGGTGGTCCGCGACACGGTCCGCGACATCGGCTACACGCGGGCCGACTACGGCTTCGACTACCTGACCTGCGGAACGCTCGTGTCGGTGAAGGAGCAGTCGCCCGACATCGCGCAGGGCGTCGACTCGGCGCTCGAGGTCCGCGACGACGCGGCCTCGCCGTTCGAGCTCGGCGCCGGCGACCAGGGGATGATGTTCGGGTTCGCCTGCCGCGAGACGCCGGAGCTGATGCCGCTCCCGATCGCGCTGGCGCACCGGATGGCGCGTCGGCTCGCCGAGGTTCGCAAGTCCGGCCAGCTGCCGTACCTCCGGCCCGACGGCAAGACCCAGGTCACGATCGAGTACGAGCACGGCGTCCCGGTGCGGGTCGGGACGGTCGTCGTCGCGGCCCAGCACGACCCCGATGTCCGGCCCGAACGGCTGCGCGCGGACATCGTCGAGACCGTCATCCTCCCGACCATCCCGTCCGAGCTGCGGGGCGTAGACCCGGTGATGCACGTCAATCCCACCGGCCGGTTCGTCACCGGCGGCCCGATGGGCGATGCCGGCCTGACCGGGCGCAAGATCATCGTCGACAGCTACGGCGGGATGGCCCGACACGGCGGCGGCGCATTCTCGGGCAAGGATCCGACCAAGGTCGACCGTTCCGCGGCCTACGCCGCCCGTTGGGTGGCCAAGAACGTGGTCGCCGCGGGGCTCGCCGATCGCTTCGAGGTCGAGGTCGCGTACGGCATCGGGATCGCCCGCCCGATCTCCTTCAGCGTCGACTCCTTCGGCACCGGACGGATCGACGACGCGAAGATCCAGGCGCTCATCGAGCGTCATTTCGACATGCGGCCGGCCTCGATCATCGCGGCCCTCGACCTCCGTCGACCGATCTATCGGCAGACCGCCGCCTACGGCCACTTCGGCCGGCCCGACCTCGACCTGCCGTGGGAGCGGACCGACAAGGCCGCCCTGCTCGCATCGGACGCCGGGCTTCCCGAGCCGGCGGTCGCCGTCTAGCCTTCGGCGACCATCTCGGCCATCGAGCCGCCACCGCGCCGGCCGGTCCGGCGTGCCTGCCAGCTGAGGATCAGCTGGCCGATGAACAGCATGGCCAGGGTGAAGGCCAGCATCATCGTCGCCACCGCGTTCGTCTCGGGGGTCACGCCGCGCTTGACCTGGCCGAAGATGAACAGGGGCAGGGTCGACGAGCCCGGCCCGCTCACGAAGGTGGTGATGACGAAGTCATCGAAGCTGAACGTGAACGACAACAGGAAGCCGGCCACGATCGCCGGCAGGAGCTGCGGGAAGGTGATCTGCCGGAAGGTCCGCCACGGCGTGGCGAACAGGTCGGCGCTGGCATCGACGAGGGTCCGATCCATCCCGGACAGGCGAGCCCGGACGAGCAGCACGACGAGGCTCGTGTTGAACAGCACGTGGGCCGCGATGATCGTCTCGCGGCCCAGCTGGAGCTTCACCCCGAACCACGACTGGATCGCGTCGAAGCTGGTCGAGAAGAGGATGAGCGTGGCCAGCGCGATCACGACCTCGGGCACGATGATGCTCATATAGGTCAGGACATCGAACCCGAGCCGGACCCGCTTGCCGACCCGCTGGAGTCCCAGCGCCGCCATCGTCCCGAAGGTGGTCGCCAGGATCGCGTTCGGGACGGCGATCCAGAAGCTGTTTGAGAGGGCATCCTGGACCACCTCGTCGCCCAGGGCGATCCCGAACCAGCGCAGCGAGAAGCCGCCCCACGCGGTCGTCGCCCGGGTCGTGGCATTGAAGGCGAGGATGACGACCACCACGATGGGCAGGAACAGGAAGACGTAGGTCAGCAGGGCGTGGGCGCGGAAGTATCCCTCGACGAGCGGCGCCCAGCGATCGGCCCGGCGGCGGGCCGCCGGCCGGCGAGCCCCTCGATCGGTCGAGCGAGCGATGGCCGGCGCGGTCACAGGACGCTGACCTCTCTCGTCCGGCGGCCACGGTTCACGAACCAGACGTAGCCGGCGATCGTCACGACCATGATGATGATCAGGAAGACGGCCCGCGCCGAGCCGGATGGCCAGTTCCGGGCCTCGAGGAAGTCGGTCACCAGGGCGTTGCCCATCAGGTACGTCCGGCCGTAGCCCAGGATCTGCGGGATGACGTATTCGCCCATCATCGGGATGAACACCAGGATGCTGCCGGTCACGAGCCCGGGCAGGGCGATCGGCAGCGTCACCTGGCGAAAGGTCCCCCAGCGGCCCGCGCCGAGGTCCTTCGATGCCTCGACCAGCGTCCGGTCCATCCGTTCGAGCGTGATGTAGAGCGGGAAGACCATCAGCGGCAGGTAGCCGTACACGAGACCGATCATCACCGCGACCGAGGTCCCCAGGATCTGGACCCGCTCGACGCCCGTCAGCGATTCGAGGATCCCGGCGAGACCGTTTTCCGGCCCCAGGATCAGCAGCCAGGCGTAGGTCCGGATCAGGAAGCTTGTCCAGAACGGGATGACCAGGAGCAGGATGAAGAGTCCCTTGCGGCGGCCGGCGCGGGTGGCCAGGAAGTAGGCCAGCGGGAGCCC
>DASYJV010000310.1:0-2828 GCA_035996105.1 Candidatus Limnocylindrales bacterium
ACGAACGAGGCGGCGTCCGAACACAGGAAGATGGCCGGCCCGACGAGGTCCGCGGTCTCGCCGACGCGCCCCAGCGGGATGCGGCTGACGATGCCGGCCTTGAAGGCCGGGTCCTCGAGCAGGGTGGCCACCTGGGGCGTATCGACGAACGTCGGCATGATCGCGTTGACGCGGATGCCGTGGCCGGCCCATTCGGTCGCCCACTGGCGGGTCAGCGCGCTGATCGCGCCCTTGGCCGCGACGTACGCCGAATAGCCGGCCTTGATGCCGAGGTTCGCCCGCACCGACGAGATGTTGAGGATCCGCCCGCCGTGCCCCTGCGCGATCAGCTGTCGGGCGACCGCCTGGGTGGGGACAAGCGCGCTGCGCACGTTCAGCTCCATGATCCAGTCCCAATCGGTCCGGGGGTATCCCTCGGCCGGGTGGAGGGCCTTCCCCGCGCCGCCGCCGACAGCGTTGACCAGGATGTCGACCCGGCCGAAGCGGTCGAGTGCCTCCTGGACCATCCGATCGCAGTCGGTCTCGCTGGTGACATCGGCGACGACCGAGAGGCCCTCGGAGCCGGCGGCGTTCACCCGGTCGGTCGTGGCATCGAGGCTGGCCCGGGTCCGTCCGGCGACCGCGACCCGGGCGCCCGCACCCGCAAAGGCCACGGCCACCTCCGACCCGATGCCGCCGCCGCCGCCGGGGACGATCGCGACCAGGCCGTCGAGGCTGAAGATGTCGAGTTGGGCCATCCGTGCTCCCGATGTCCGGTGTTTGATCGATTATCGAACACGCCACCGACCCGCGTCGCGTCCGACGCCCGTTCGGTCATATGATTCAGCCCCGCCCGACCGGCCCCGCCTCGAACGACGACTCGGAGAGTGACATGGCGCTTGATCTCAACGGCCTGATCCCCGCCACCGTCCTGCCGATGGACGCCGTCGGGCGGATCGACGAGCCGGCCCTGCGGTCCTACATCGCGTGGGTCGCCGGCCAAGGTCCGGTCGCGCTGGCGATCAACGTCGACACGGGCGAAGGTCCGCACCTCACCCACGACGAGAAGGTGCGCGTCCTGAAGGTCGTTCGCGAAGTCACCGACCTCCCGATCGTGGCCGGTCTGGCGGGTCCGTCGACCGAGGCGGCCGTCCGCCAGGCGCGGGACTTCCGCTCGGCCGGTGCCGATGCCCTGCTCGTCTTCCCCATCCCGGCCTACCTCAGCCAGCCGCTGGACCCGCGTGTCCCGGTCGCGTATCACGAGGCGATCGCCGACGCCGGGCTGCCGCTCATCCTGTTCCAGCTCCAGCCGGCGCTGGCGGGCGTCAACTTCGAGACCGACACGCTCGAGGCGATGGCCGCGGTGGATGGCGTCATCGCGATCAAGGAAGCGTCATTCGATGCCCGGCGCTTCATCGATACCGCCCGCCTCCTGGAGCGGCTGCCGCGGCCGATCACGCTGCTGACCGGTAACGACAACTTCATCCTCGAGTCGTTCGTGCTCGGCGCGACCGGCGCGCTGATCGGCTTCGGCGCGGTCATGACCCGCGAGCAGGTCGACATGATCGACGCGTGGCGAGGTGGCCGCACGGAGGAGGCGATGGCCCTCGGGCGACGGGTCCAGCGGCTCGCCGACGTCGTCTTCGCGCCACCGGTCGGGGACTACCGGGTCCGGCTCAAGGAATGCCTGCGGCTCCTTGGCGTGCTCGAGTCGGCCCATGTCCGCCGCCCACTCCTGCCACTCGACGACGCGGAGCGTGCCTTCCTGGCGAGCGTCCTGAGCGAGGTCGGTCTGCTCGAGGACTCCTCGACACCGGCCCTCGTCCGCTCCTGAGCGACGGGCGACGAGCGCGCCGGACTGGTATCGTGAGGGCTCGATAGAGAACCTTTGCTATCGGCCGTCGGAACCGCGTCGAGGATGGAGGCAGCCTTGGCCATCGAACCTGCAGATGTCCTCATCGTCGGCGCCGGAGCGTCGGGCGGCGTGGTCGCTCGCCGGTTGGCCGAGGCCGGGTTCTCGGTCACCTGCCTCGAGCAGGGGGAGTGGCTGGATCGCGCGGACTACCCGGGCAACAAGCTCGACTGGGAGCTGAAGGCACGGAGCGACTGGGCGACCAGCCCGAACATCCGCGGACTCGCCCAGGACTACCCGATCGTCGAGGACGACAGCCCGGTCTCGCCGCTGATGTACAACGCCGTCGGTGGTTCGACGATCATCTTTGCGGGCGCCTGGCCGCGGGCCCTCCCGTCCGACTTCCGGGTCCGCTCGCTCGACGGCATCGCCGACGACTGGCCGATCGACTATTTCGAGCTGCTGCCCTACTTCTACCGCACCGACCGCGAGTTCGGGGTGTCCGGGCTGCCCGGCGACCCGGCCTATCCGCCGGACACCGAGGACGCGCCGATGCCGCCGCTCCCGATCGGGGCGGCAGGGCTCAAGGTGGCGCGTGCCCACACCAAGCTCGGCTGGCACTGGTGGCCGGAATTCAACTCGATCAACTCGACGCCGTATGACGGCCGGCGGCCGTGCGTCCAGCGCAGCACCTGCCAGTCGGGCTGCAACGAGGGCGCCAAGGCATCGACCGACCTGACCCACTGGCCGAAGGCCATCGCCCATGGGGCCCGCCTCGTGACGGGCGCCCGGGTTCGCCGCATCGAGACCGACTCCCGTGGTCTGGCGACCGGGGCGACCTGGATCGACAAGGACGGCGGCGAGCATTTCGAGCCGGCCCGGGTGGTCGTCCTGGCCGGCAATGCGATCGGCACGCCCCGCCTGTTGCTGCTCTCGGCGAGCCCGACCCACCCCGATGGCCTCGCGAACTCGTCCGGGCTGGTCGGAAAGCGGCTGA
>DASYJV010000311.1:0-1799 GCA_035996105.1 Candidatus Limnocylindrales bacterium
GTCCGGATCGAGATCGAACGCGTGACGGCGTGGGGCCCGGTCGAAGCGGGGTCGGTCGAGGCCGGATGAGCGCGGCCCTCAGCGATCGAGGAAGACCGCGCCCCCCATCGGGCGCAGGCAATGGGTCGAGCTCATCGCCTGGAGGTAGCCACCCGCGTTGAGCAACGCGACCACGTCCCCCTCCGCCACCGGCTGCATCGGGTAGTCCTCGGCGAACACGTCGCCCGCCTCGTTGATGTGGCCCGCGATCGTCACGCGCTCCGTCCGGTCGGCGTCAGCCGCCCGGCAGACGACGATCTCCTGGGCGAACCGGTAGATGAAATAGGCGCAGTTGACGTTCCAGCCGATGTCGAGCCCGACGAAGGTGACGCCGCGACGGGACTCGATGGTGACGACCTCGCCGAGCAGGATCGCCGCATCCTTGCTGAGCAGATCGCCCGGTTCGCAGGCGATCGTGACGCGGAGCGGACCGAGATGCCGGGCCAGGACAGCCACATACGCGTCGAGGTCGACCGCCCGCTCGTCCTGTCGCGCCGGGGCGCCAAGACCGCCACCGACATTGACCTCCCCGATCGGATGTCCCGCCGCGCGCAGCCGGCCGACGGCGTCGACCGCTTGCACCAGAGCGCCCTCGAAGCCGCCCAGACCGTCCGCCAGCCAGCCCGAACCCGCGTGGAAATGAACGGTATCGATGGTCAGCCGGTGGCGTGCCGCCGCCGCGACGGCGTCATCGAGCCGCTCCAGCCCGATCCCGAATTTCGTCGGGCGGTCGCCGGCGTACTCGAGGTGTTCGTTGTACCCGGCACCGGTCCCCGGATCGATCCGGACGCCGATCGTCGATCCGGGCGCGCGCCTGCCATAGCGCTCGATCTGGCTGATGGCGTCGAGATTGAGATGGACACCGCGGGGCAGGAGCGCGTCCAGGTCACGCTCCGAGACATTGGTGCCGGTATAGCTGATCTCGCCTGGCAGCCAGCCACACTCGATGGCCCGCTCGACCTCGCCGGGCGAACAGGCATCGATCCCGACACTCTCCGGTGTCCCGGGCGCGCCAAGCGCCCGCAGCACCTCGAGGATCTCGGGGAGCGGGTTGGCCTTCAGCGCGAACCGCACCCGGAACGGATGTCCGGTCGCGCCGAGCGCCCTCTGGAGCCCGCGGGCATGCTCGGCGAAGCGGGCCCGGTCGTAGACGAAGAGCGGCGTCCCGTGCTCGCGGGCCAGGGCCTCGGCGTCTCGTCCGGCGATCCGCAGCCGGCCGTCCGCGATGTCAAGACCGGGTCGGACCCACCACGGCGCGGTGATGGCCGGGTCGGTCACGCCCGCCGAGCGACGCCCGGCGTCCAGCGATTCGGACCTTCCTCGACGGCGACCCCGAGCGTCTCCATCAGCCGGGCGGACGCGGCCGCGATCTCGGCGACGGCCCCTTCGAAGGCGTCGGTGTTACGCACCGATGGCTTGGAATAGCCGCTGATCTTGCGGACGTACTGGCGGGCGGCGGCCTCCAGTTCGCCCGTCGTCGCAGCCTCATCCGAGCGACGCAGGGTCTTGATGCTTCGGCACATGGGAAGAGGGTACCGCCACGCGCGTATGCTCGCCCCGATGGATCCCGCCCGATGACGAGCGCTCGCCAGGTGATCGAGGCGCTCGGGATGCAGGTCCACCCGGAAGGCGGCTGGTACGCGGAGACGTGGCGAGCCGGTTCCCCTGACGGCACCCGGCCCAGCGCCAGCGCGATCGTCTATCTGCTGGCCGCGGGCGACCGTTCGCATTGGCATCGGGTCGACGCCGACGAGATATGG
>DASYJV010000312.1:0-3586 GCA_035996105.1 Candidatus Limnocylindrales bacterium
CACGACGAAGGAGGGGACGCCGAGGATCGAGGCATGCGCCGCGTCGGTGAACCCGGGCGGGAGACCGGCCAGCGGGACCTGGTGGCTGCCGGCGACCAGGTAGTCGATGCCGCGGAAGATGCTCAGCGTCCCGAGCGTGGCCACGATGGCCGGGACCCGCAACAGCGTCACGATCAGCCCGTTGACCATGCCGAGGACGAGCCCGAGGCCGAGTCCGAGCGCGATCGCGGCGGGGGGCTCGAGCGCCTGCCGCTCCAGGACGAGTGCGACGCTGTAGGCGACCAGCCCGATCATCGCCTCGACCGACAGGTCCACGTTCCGGGTGAGGATGACCAGCGACTCGCCGACCGCGGCGACCGCGATGATCGAAGCAAGGACGGCGACTTGGCTGAGGTTCGACGAGGTCAGGAACTGCGGTGCGGTCAGGGCGACGAGGGCGCCGAGGACGACCATGATCGCGACCAGGCTGAGCTCGCGCTGGCGGGCGGCGGCGGACAGCAGGCTGCGCCGGCTCCCTGGGGTCCCGACCTCGGTCGCGGCGGCAGTCTCAGCCATCGGTCGCTCGATCGGCCGACTCGGGCGCCGACGTCGCGGACGTGACGGTCGTGGCCGCAGGCTCGTCGTCGCCGGCGCTGCCGGTCGCGGCGAACATCACCCGCTCCTGGGTCGCCTGCGTGCGCGGGATCTCGGCCGTGACCCGGCCTTCGTGGAGGACGACGATCCGATCCGACATCGCCAGGACCTCGGGCAGGTCGCTCGAGATGAGGATGATCCCGAGGCCCGACGCCGCCAGCTCGCCGATGATCCGGTGGACCTCGACCTTAGCGCCGATGTCGATGCCGCGGGTCGGCTCGTCGAGGATCAGGATGCGTGGCTTGGCGGCTAGCCATTTCGCCAGCACGACCTTCTGCTGGTTGCCACCGGAGAGGGCGCCGACGAGCTGCTCGACGCCGACCATCCGGACGTTGAACTGTTCGGTGTAGTCGTGCGCGACCTGCCGCTCGACGGACGGGCGGACGAGGAGGCGCGGGAAGAGACGCGGCAGGATCGGCAGGGTCACGTTCTGGGTGATCGTGAAATCGAGGACGAGGCCCTCCTGGTGACGATCCTCGGGCAGGTAGGCGATCCCGGCCTGCATCGCGGCGGAGGGGCTCCCGAAGCTGACCGGCTTGCCGCCCAGCCGGATCTCGCCGCCATCGCGCTGGTCGATCCCGAACAGGACGCGGGCGACTTCCGTCCGACCGGCGCCGACGAGACCGGCAAGACCGAGGATCTCCCCGGCGCGCACGGCGAAGCCGATATCGCGGAAGACGCCGACCCTCGTCAGCCCCTCGACCTCCAGGAGGACGTCCCCGACCGGCGTCTCGACCTTGGGGAACAGCGAGACGACGCGCCCGACCATCGACCGGACGAGGTCCGCGGTGGTCAGCTCGCTCGTCCGGGTGGTCACCACGTGGCGACCGTCGCGGAAGACCGTGGCGCGATCGCACAGCTCGAAGACCTCGTCGAGCCGGTGGCTGACGAACAGGATCGAGACGCCCCGGTCGCGCAACCGGCGCACGATCGTGAACAGCCGGGCGACCTCGTGGGCCGACAGCGAGGCGGTGGGTTCGTCGAGGATCAGCACCCGGGCATCGACCGACAGGGACTTGGCGATCTCGATCAGCTGCTGGTCGGCCATCGACAGGCCGCGCACCGGCGCGCCGACATCGAACTGGACGTCGAGCTCGGCGAAGAGGGCCTTGGCCGCCCGCCGCGTCCGGCTCCAGTCGATGGTGCCGAAGCGGCCCGACGGTGCGTGGCCGATGAACACGTTCTCGGCGACGGTCAGGTCCGGGAACAGCCGCGGCTCCTGGTGGACGACCGCGATCCCCAGCGCGCGCGAGTGGGCGGGGCCGTGGATCTGGACCGTCTCGCCGTCGAGCCGGATCATGCCGGCGTCGGGCTGGTGGACACCGGCCAGGATCTTGACCAGCGTGCTCTTCCCGGCGCCGTTCTCGCCGACCAGGGCGTGGATCTCGCCGGGGAGCAGCTCGAGCTTGACGTCATCGAGCGCCTGGGTGGCGGCAAAGCGTTTCGAGATCCCGGTCAGCTCGACGCGGGGTGGGGCTGGCACCGACTGCGGGGCGGGCGCCGTGGTCGCTCCGGTCACCGAGAGGGCCCCGTCGACGCGGCGCGGACCGGCCCGCCACTCGTCTCGGTCGGGGCCTGACCGACGAGCCGGACGTCGATGCCCCGGCCGAGGAGTGCCTGGACCATGGTGTCGGGCGCTTCGGTGTCGGTCAGGACCGTGGCGATCTTGCCGATCGGGCAGAAGGTGGCGAACGCGGCACGCTCCCACTTCGTGTGATCGACGATGGCGATGACCTCGCGCGCGGCGTCGACCATGGCGCGCTTGATCTGGGCTTCCTCCTCGGTCGCGTCGGCCAGACCCGATTCGAGGCTGAAGCCGGCCGCGCCAAGGAACGCCTTCTGGACGTTGATCCGGCTGAACAGGCCGTCACCGAGTTGACCGACCACGGACAGCGCCTCCCAGCGCACCCGCCCGCCCAGCATCAGCACGGTGATCCCCGGGTGACCGGCGAGCTCCGAAGCGACGCGCAGCCCGTTGGTGATCACGGTCAGCTGGCTCCACGCGCCGCGTGCCTTCAGATGGCGCGCGACCGAGAGGGCCGTCGTGCTCGCATCCATCACCAGGCTTTCGCCTTCGCGGACGAGCGCGGCACCGGCCGCACCGATGCGCTGCTTCTGGTCCGACTGGAGGCGTTCGCGGATATCGAACGAGAGCTCGGACCGGTTCCGATCGACCGCCAGCGCGCCGCCATGGGTCCGCACCAGGCGACGTTCGGCTTCGAGGCCGATCAGGTCCTTCCGGATCGTGACGGCCGAGACCCCGAACCGGGCCGCCAGGTCGCTGACCCGGGCTCGGCCGAGCTCCTCGACGATGCGGACGATGTGGTCCTGTCGCTCTCGGGCGAAGACGTCGCCGCCGGAGGCGCTGGCTGGGAGCGTCACGCGTCTCCTCGTTGTGTTCGGTGCCATCCGGGCCGGTGCGGGGCACTTGCGAGGGTTTCGATTGGTTTCAGGCGCACACTAATCGCCATGGGAACGCAATGTCAATATAGGAGATTGCAACCAATCGAAACCTATGGCAGGCTACGCACCATGGTCGCCGGGCCGGAGATCAGCCGCGAGCGACGCGTACCATCGGGCGAGATGAGAGCGATGACGCAGACCAGCCCCGAGGGGCGACGGAGGCAGACGTGATCAGCAACCAGGCTGTCGGTGCCGACCAGGCCGTCGTCGCGGCCCTGCGGGCCCAGCGGATCGAGCTGCCATCGTGGGCCTTCGGCAATTCCGGGACCCGCTTCAAGGTCTTCGCCCAGAAGGGCGTGCCGCGCGACCCGTACGAGAAGATCGCCGACGCCGCCCAGGTCCACCGCTTCACGGGGATCGCGCCGAGCGTCGCCCTCCACATCCCGTGGGACAGGGTGGACGACTTCGGCGACCTGGCCCGCCACGCTGCCGACGCCGGGGTGAGCCTCGGGACCATCAACTCGAACGTCTTCCAGGACGACGACTACAT
>DASYJV010000313.1:0-3781 GCA_035996105.1 Candidatus Limnocylindrales bacterium
ACGCGCCCTGGCGGTCCGCGTCGTGGCGGCCGCGGGCCAGGATGGCGCCGCCGGCCCGAGGCGGAGCTCTGGAAACAGCACCGCCGACCCGGCGGGATCGTGCAACGAGCCCCAGACGGTGCGCGGCGATGCGAGGACGAAGACTCGTCGCTCGACGATGCCCCCGTTCGGGGCCCCCGCGAGCCTTCCACGGGGCGCCCCACCGTTCGGATCCACGGCCACCCGTCAGCCGCCGATCGGGTGCCAGACCGTCTTCATCTCGAGGAAGGCGGCGATCCATTCGGGTCGTTCGGTGGCGCTGTCATCGAGCCAGTCGAAGCGCGCTTCCCCGACCGTGGTCGGTCGGCGAAGGAGTCGCTTGATGTCGTCGGCGGCGAGGGTCTCGACCTCGGTCCGCAAGTCGTCCGGGACGCCCCACGTGTCGAGGGCGTCGACGTCGGCGTGCGCCGCGAGGACCGGGACGAGCTCGGCCTTGCGTCCGGTCAGGACGTTGACGACGCCGCCCGGGACATCGGAGGTGGCCAGGACCTCGGCGAGCGTGATCGCGGGAAGCGGCCGGGCCTCGCTCGCGACGAGGACGACCGTATTGCCCGTCACGAGCGGCGGCGCCAGCCGGCTGACCAGGCCCAGCAGCGACGATGTCTCCGGGGCGACGACGCCGACGACCCCGGTCGGCTCGGGGATCGTGAAGTTGAAATACGGCGCCGCGACCGGATTGGACGAGCCCAGGACCTGCCCGATCTTGTCCGCCCAGCCGGCATACCAGACCCAGCGATCGATGGCGCGATCGACGACCGCGCTGGCGGCGGCGGGTCGGAGGCCTTCGGCCGCGCCGATCTCGGCGGCGAACTGGTCGCGCCGGCCCTCCATCAGCTCGGCGACCCGGTAGAGCACCTGGCCGCGGTTCATCGCCGTCTTGCCGGCCCAGCCATCGAACGCCTTGCGAGCGGCCCGCACGGCGTCGCGGACGTCCTTGCGCGAGGCCCGGCAGGCATTCGCCAGGAGCGTGCCATCGGCGCCCTCGACGACGTACGAACGGCCCGATTCGGTCCGCGGAAACGCCCCGCCGATATACAGCTTGTAGGTCTTGCGGACCTCGAGACGGGCGGGCCGGCCGGGCGTGGTCGCGGCAGGCGTCGAGGTCTTCGCGCGTCTCCGGGGAGGCGTCGGCATCAGCGGTCTTCGAGCCGGACGTAGGCGTGCAACCCGTGCATCCCGCCTTCGCGTCCGAACCCCGACTCCTTGTAGCCACCGAACGGCGAGGTCGGGTCGAACCGGTTGAAGGTGTTGGCCCAGACCACGCCGGCTCGCAGCCGCTGGGCCATCTCCAGGATCCGCGAGCCCTTGTCGGTCCAGATCCCGGCGGACAGGCCATAGACCGTGTTGTTGGCCTTCTCGACCGCCTCGTCCGGGGTTCGGAAGGTCAGGACCGAGAGGACCGGCCCGAAGATCTCCTCGCGGGCGATCCGATGGCTCTGGGCGACGTTGGTGAAGAGCGTCGGGCGGAAGAAGTAGCCGCGTTCCGGAAGGTCGCAGGCTGGCTGGTAGAGCTCGGCGCCCTCGGCAACCCCGGACGCGACGAGCTCGGTGATCTTCTCGAGCTGGGCCTTCGAGTTGATCGCCCCGACGTCGGTGTTCTTGTCGAGCGGGTCGCCGACGCGGATGGTCGAGAGCCGGTCCTTCAGCTTGTCGATGAGCGGACCGACGATCGATTCCTGGGCCAGCAGCCGCGAGCCGGCGCAGCAGACCTCGCCCTGGTTGAAATAGATGCCGTTGACGATCCCCTCGACCGCCTGGTCGAGCGGCGCGTCGTCGAAGACGATGTTGGCGGCTTTGCCACCGAGCTCGAGGGTCAGGACCTTGTCGGTGCCGGCGACACCCTTGGCGATCCGCTTGCCGATCTCGGTCGAGCCGGTGAAGGCGACCTTGTCCACGCCCGGGTGGGTCACCAGCGCCATCCCGATCTCGCCGGGACCGGTGACGATGTTGACGACGCCGGGCGGGAGGTCCGCCTGCTGGCAGACGTCCGCGAAGAGCAGCGCCGAGAGCGGGGTCGTCGAGGCGGGCTTGAGGACGACGGTGTTCCCGGCGGCGAGCGCCGGCGCGATCTTCCAGGCGAGCATCAGCAGCGGGAAGTTCCACGGGATGATCTGGGCGGCCACGCCGAGCGGCCGGGCGATCCGGCCAGGGAACGCGTATTCGAGCTTGTCCGCCCAGCCGGCGTAGTACCAGAAATGGGCCGCCGCGAGCGGGACATCGACGTCGCGGCTCTCCTTGATCGGCTTGCCCGAGTCCATCGATTCGAGGACCGCGAATTCGCGGCTCCGTTCCTGGAGGATCCGCGCGATGCGGTAGAGGTACTTCGCGCGCTCCTTACCCGGCAGCGTGCCCCACGAGCGGGTCTGGGCGCGTCGAGCGGCGTGGACCGCCTTGTCCGCATCGGCAAGGGTGGCTCGCGCGACGACGGCGAGGGTCTCCTCGGTCGCCGGGTTGACCGTGGCGAACGTGCCGCCATCCGATGCCGGGACCTCACGACCGCCGATGAACAGGCCGTAGCGCGGCTTGATCGTGACGATGTCACGCGATTCGGGGGACGGGGCGTACTCCCACGGGATCGCCTGGCCATCACCGAGGCCCCAGCTCGACGGCGCCCGGTCCCCCCTCGGTACGAGGCTCGTCGTCGTGTCGGTCGCCATGGCGGCCATTATGGCACTCGGTCGGGACGGGGCCGGCGGTCGAGGCCGTGCGGGGCGCGGGGCGCCGGCCTCCCCGTCCCCGATCAGCCCTCGCGCGGGATCGTCAGCGCGCCGATCGCGCCGGACGCGAAGCAGGCGACCACCCCGAGCGCGATCGCGGCATCGATCGATTGCGTCGCGAGCCAGCCCGCGATCAGCGAGCCGACCGGGATCCCGACGTAGTTGAGCGACATCGAGACGGCGAAGGCTCGGCCGGTCCAGGCTGGGTCGGTCCGTCGCTGGCGGAGCGTGAACAGGGCGATGTCGGTCGGCCCGAGCAGCACTCCCGAGATGGCCATGTAGGCGAGCAGCACCACGAGCTCCGTCGACCACAGCAGGACGCTGAACAGGACGGCGCTGGCAAGGATCGGGACGACGAGCATCAGCCGCTCGCGCCCACGGCTGTCAAGGCGACCCCAGAACAGCGCGGAGACCGTTCCCGAGACGCCCTGGACCGCGAAGACGAGTCCGACCAGCACCTCGCTCTGGTGGAGCCGGTCGAGGATGATCAGAGGGATGACGATCGTGATCGCACCGCCCATCACGTTCTGCAACGAGATCGTGAATCCCAGGGCACGGAGGGTCGGATTGCGGACGGTGTAGACCAGACCCTGCCAGGCATCCAGCAGGAGCGAGCCGGTCGTATGGGTGTCCGTCTCCGGATCGGGAACGCGTGCCAGCACGAACGCGCCCAGCCCGAAGCACAGCCCGATCACGATCAGCGTCGCCGGCCCGCCGATCCCTGCGACCAGGCCCGCCGCGAGTGGCGGCCCGAGGATGGACGAGACGACGTAGCCATTGGAATCGAGGGCGTTGACCCGTTCCCAGAGGTGCGTCGGCACGATGATCGGAAAGAGGCTTCGCAGCCCGGTCGCCGACAGCGGGCCGGTCAGCGATGAGACCCCGCAGATGAGCAGGAGCAGCCAGACCGGCACGGGACCGATGAGCGCGAGGACACCGAGCAGCACGAGCGACGTCAGCGCGACGAGCAGGTCGAGGACGATGAGGCGCGTTCGCCCATGTCGATCGAGGAGGGCACCCGCGAT
>DASYJV010000314.1:0-2289 GCA_035996105.1 Candidatus Limnocylindrales bacterium
ATCATCGGCTTCAGCGTTCACGACACGATCGTCGTCTTCGACCGGGTTCGCGAGAACAAGGCCCGCCACGCCGGCGAGCCATTCGCCGATGTCGTCAACCACTCGATCCTGCAGACCTTCGGCCGGTCGATCATGACCAGCTTGACCGTCGTGCTGACGCTCTTCGCGCTGCTTCTGTTCGGGGGGGCGGCCATCAGCAACTTCATCCTCGCCCTGCTCATCGGCATCATCTCCGGGACGTACTCCTCGATCTTCGTGGCCGCGCCCCTCCTGGTCGACTGGCAGCTCTGGGACGATCGGCGGCACGGCCGGCTGACGGCGGCACGCGGCCCTCGAGTCCGACGCTCGGCATCGTCCTGACGTCCGGCATGCAGCCGGCCGGTGGATCCGCGGTGCAGCCTCCCGTGGCATCCTGACGTCGTGGTCGAACCTCGCTTCCGCTGGGCCTTTCCCGAGGTCCTGACGCCGTCTCCGAGCGCTCATGCGATCGCCGGTGAGCGAGGCATCTCCGCCCGGCTGGCCGGGCTCCTCGCCACCCGCGGCATGGTCAGCGGCGACGACCTGGTGGCCTGGTTCGCTGACCCACTCGACGGGCTCCACGATCCAGCGAGACTCCCCGACGCCGCCGTGGTCCTCGCCCGGATGCGGCTGGCTCGCGATCGAGGGGAGCGGGTGCTCGTGTTCGGGGATTTCGACGCCGATGGCCTGACGGGGCTTGCGATCATGACCCTCGCGCTGCGGCGGTTCGGCATCGCGGTCGAGCCCTATGTCCCGAGCCGGCTCGATGAAGGTCACGGTCTGTCGACCGCGGCGCTCGACACCGCGGTCAGGATCGGCGCCACCCTGATCGTCACCGTCGATTGCGGGTCGACGAGTGTGGCCGAGGTCGCCGACGCCGTCGGCCGAGGTCTCGACGTCATCATCACCGACCATCACCGCGTCCCGGCAGTCCTCCCGGCCGCGATCGCCATCGTCAACCCGCACCGGCCGGACGCGACCTACCCGGATCGCCGCCTGGCGGGTAGCGGCGTAGCCTTCAAGGTCGCCCAGCTGCTGCTCGCCGATGAGCCCGGGGGCATCGCGTTCGCGCTCGACCTCACCGACCTTGCGACGATCGGGTCGGTCGCGGATGTCGCCCCGGTCGTCGGCGAGAACCGGGCGATCGCGCGACTCGGTCTCGAGCGGATGCGCCGAGCACCGCGGCCCGGGATCGCGGCCCTCCTCGAGCGGGCGCGGATCGCCCCCGCCGCGGTCGACCTCGAGACGGTCTCGTTCGCGATCGCACCCCGCCTCAACGCAGCCGGGCGGGTGGGTGAGGCCCTCGAGGCCGCGCAGCTCCTCCTCGCCGCCGACGCGACCGAGGCCTCGACGCATGCCGATGCCCTGGAAGCCGCCAACCTGACACGCCGCGACCTGATGAAGTCGGCGGTGGCCGAGGCGCGTGCCGCCGTAGCCGACGATCAGGGCCAGCCTGCCACCATCGTCCGCGGGCCCTGGAGCGTCGGGATCGTCGGGCTGGTCGCCGCTCGGCTGGTCGAGGACCGCGGCCGGCCGGCGGTGGTGGGCGCCGACCTTGGCGATGTCGTCCGTGCGTCATGCCGGAGCGACGGGTCGCTCGATCTGGGCGCGACGCTCGAGCGATGCGGCGACCTCTTCATCCGCTACGGCGGTCATGCCGGGGCGGCCGGCTTCGAGATCGCCACCGCGCGCTGGGACGAGTTCCTTGACCGGTTCCTGGCGCTTGCCGCCGCGACCGTCCCGCCGGATCCGCGGCGCTCGGTCGTCGTCGACCTGACCCTCCCGGCAGTCGATGTCGACTACGGTCTCTACCGCGAGCTCGCCGGTCTGGCTCCGTGCGGTCCCGGGAACCCGGACCCGCTGGTCGCGGTCCTCGGGCTCACCGTGACGAGGGTCCGCGCCGCGACCGGCGGCCACAGCCAGCTCACGTTGCGACGGGAGCTCGATGTCCTCGACGGGATCGCCTTCGGACGCCCGGATATCGCCGAGACCGTGCGCGAGGGCGATCGTGTCGACGTGCTCGCCCGCCTGACGAGCCGGACCTTCGGCGGCTTCGAGTCGCTCCAGCTCGACATCCGCGACGTCGCGACATCGGGCAGTCATCCCCAGACGGCCGCGGTCCTTGCGGCCCGCGGCCTCGGCCCGATCCTCGTCGTGAGCGCCTCGTGAGCGCCCCGCGCGTGCCGCGGCCACCCGCGCGGCGACCATCATTCGATCTCGGGCGGCCCGGCCAGTGGCTTGCGCCCGGCGCCTCGATCGTCGGGCTCATCC
>DASYJV010000315.1:0-7216 GCA_035996105.1 Candidatus Limnocylindrales bacterium
GTGCGGGCGTCGCGCGGCAACGCGCCGATGGCCTCCACGATCCCTGACGACAGGCCCCGCTGGGCCACGATCCGGAGCGGCGTCGGAGAATCGTCCAACATCCACAGCCCGGCCTGATCGACACCGAACAGAACGAAGGCCTGGTCGATCACGTCGCGAAACAGCCCGTCAAGATCCTGGCGTCCGCTGACTTCCGCCGCGAACCGGCGGAGGACGTCGGCGCGGGTCGGGAGATCGGCGCCGGAGGAGGGCGCCGCCTCGTCGCCGGGGCTCTGGTGTGCGACGACCATCGTTGCGGCGAGCTCCTCCAGTGTCCCTGGCTGCCCATCGGATCCGACGGGTCTCACCACGGTACCGGGGAGATCGCCGCGCGACGATGCCCCAGCCGTACCCTCTCGGTCCGAGCTAGACCTCGCGATCCCGGAGCTGCTCGACCGAGGCGATCACCGTGTCCGCGAGCGGCTCGAGGTCGTCTCGCCCGCCGACGCCGGTCAGGACGCCGATGGTCAGCCTCGCGCCCGAGTCGCGCGCCATCCGCATATCGGCAGGTGAATCCCCGACGACAGCCGTGCGGGCCGGCGCGACACCGAGGGTCACGCACAGCCGAAGGACCATGTCGGGCGCCGGCTTTGCCGGAACCCCGTCATCGGCACAGACCGTCGCGTCGATCAGGCCGGTCAGGCCCAGGCTGGCGAGCGTTCGCTCGGTCGGGTCGCGATCGTCGGTCGTGGCGACCGCCACCCGACGACCGCCGTCGTGGAGCCAGCCGAAGAGTCCGAGCAGGTCGCCGATCGGTCTCGCCAGCGCGACCGGATCCGGGGCGTGCCACGCCGCGTGGAGCGCCCGTTCCGCCCCGGCTTCGTCAAGGCCCTCGGCCACCAGCACATCGCGCGTTCGCTCGCGGAGGCGGGCCATCGGCGTCGCGGCCAGCCCGCCGCCAGGCAGGACGGTCCCCGTCGCGGCGTCATAGCCGAGCATCGCGAAGAGCGGCGCTTCGACGGGGAGTTCGGTCTCGGCGCGCAGCGTCTCGGCGAGGTTCACCGCCCAGCCGCTCCACATCGAGCCGAATTCGATGATCGTGCCGTCCTTGTCGAAGATGACCAGGTCGATGCCGTCGAGCCGGACGGTCACACCTCGGCGCCGACCTCCGAACTCGCCTTGGCGCCGTCGCGCGCGGCGCCGAGCACGAAGCACGCCTCGGGCGGGAATGAGACGGTGGTCGCCGAACCGACATCGGGGAGACGGAGGTGCGGCTCGTTGAACGTATCGAGCGCGATCACCGTGGGCTCCCCGCCCGCGACCCCCTCGCCGAGACGGAGCCGGATGCGGACGATCGATCCGAGGAAGTTGATGTCCTCGACGGCGCCGTGGAGCCGGTTCGCACCGGGATCGCCCTCCCCCAGCTGGATCCCTTCCGGCCGCAGGGCGAG
This sequence comes from Candidatus Limnocylindrales bacterium, assembly GCA_035996105.1. Classification (GTDB taxonomy): domain Bacteria; phylum Chloroflexota; class Limnocylindria; order Limnocylindrales; family CSP1-4; genus SPCO01. The sequence continues at coordinate 1,431 of DASYJV010000315.1, forward strand.
GGTGACCCGCCGATCGGCCGGGACGTCGGCGATGGCCCGGCTGGTCCGGACCTCCTGGCCGTCGAGCGAGATCCGGCCCGACGGCGCGTCGATGACGGCCGCGGTGACCAGGTTCAGCGTGCCGACGAAGGACGCGACGAACGCGGTGCTCGGGAAGTTGTAGATCTCGGACGGTGTCCCGATCTGCTCGATCCGGCCGTCGCTCATGACCACGACGCGGTCGGACAGCGAGAGCGCCTCCTCCTGGTCGTGGGTCACGTAGACCGTGGTGATGCCCAGCTGCCGCTGGATCGCCCGGATCTCCTTGCGCAGGACGATCCGGATCTTGGCGTCGAGCGCGGAGAGGGGCTCGTCGAGCAGGAGCACCTGCGGCTCGATCGCGAGCGCGCGGGCGAGGGCGACGCGCTGCTGCTGGCCACCGGACAGCTGCCACGGGAAGCGGTCGCCGCGGCCGGCGAGATGGATGAGGTCGAGCAGCTCACCCACCTTGCGGTCGATCTCGGCCTTCGGGCGCTTGCGGACCTTGAGCCCGAAGCCGATGTTGCCCGCGACCGTCATGTTCGGGAAGAGGGCGTAGGACTGGAAGACCATCCCGACGTTGCGCTGGTTCGGCGAGGTGTAGGTGATGTCCTTGCCGTCGACCGTGATCGTTCCCGCGGTCGGCTTTTCGAACCCGGCGATCATCCGCAGGGTCGTCGTCTTGCCGCAGCCCGACGGGCCGAGGAACGAGACGAACTCCCCCTTCTCGGCCGCGAGGTTGAAGTCATGGACGGCCGCGACGTCCCCGAACGACTTCTGGACGCCGGTCAACTCCAGGAATGCCATCTGACTCCTCGTCTCCCTACCGGGCGCCGGTGACGGTGATCCGGCTCCGCGAGCCGCGACCGAGGACGGCGATGAACCCCATCGCGATCCAGGTCAGCCCGAAGCTGATGAGCGCGACGGCCGCCTGCTGGTATGGGTGGTTGCTGCCCAACCCAAACAGGTACGGCGCGAAGGCCGGCCGAGCCAGGAAAAGGGCCATCGTGAACTCGCCGACGACGATGGCCAGGGTGAGAAAAGCGCCCGCCAGGAGCGCGACGCGCAGGTTCGGCAGGATCACCTGGAGCAGGATCCGGCCCCAGCCGGCCCCCAGGCTCTGTGAGGCTTCGGTCAGCGACTGGATGTCCATCGTCCGCAGCCCCGTGTCGACCGCCCGGTACATGTACGGGAAGGACAGGATCACGTAGCCGGCGACCAGCAGCGCCGAGCTGCCGATGTCCGAATAGGTGAACGGCAGCGGCGGATGGCTGTAGGTCTGGATGAGTCCGAACACGAGCACGATCGGCGGGACGACGAACGGCAGCAGGGTGATGAACTCGACGAACGGTCGCGCCCGGGGCAGGCGCAACCGGACCCAGAAGGCGGTCGGCACGATGAGCAGGATGCTGAAGATGATGGTCAGGACGCCCACGACGAACGAATAGGCAAGCGAACTCAGAAACTGGCCGTCGGACAGGATCGCGAGGTACGCGGCGCCGAACGGCTCCTCGCGCAGCGAGAACAGGAGCGTCGCGATCAGCGGCACGATGAAGTAGACGACGCCCGCCAGGAAGACGATCCACCACACGAAGCGGATCCGCGACTTCCGGTCGCGGGCGGGCACGGGCGCGGCGGCGGCTGCCCCCTGGATCGCCTCGATGCCCTGCCCGAGCCGGTTGGCCCCGCCGCCGATCATCGCAGCCATCGCTCGGAGCGGCGCTGCAGGAACGAGTAGGCCACCAGCGTGACGGCGAGGATGGCGATCATCCCCATCGCCAGCGCGTAGCCGAGACCCGTGTTGTGCTGGACGTCGCCCGTCAGCTGGTTGCCGATGAGGATCGTGACCAGGTTGATGAAGCCACCGGTGAGCTGGTAGGCCGTCGCCTGGGCACCGAAGGCGTTCCCGAACAGCAGGATCATCGAGCCGAGCAGCGATGGCATGAGGACCGGCAACGCGACATAGCGCCAGAACTGGGCGCTGCTGGCACCCATGTTCTCGGACGCCTCACGCCATTCCTTCTTCAGGCCATCGATGGCCGGGGCGATGATGAGGATCATCAGCGGCAGCTGGAAATAGAAGTAGGTGATCTCGATGCCGAGCTTCGTGTAGAGCGAGAACCCGCGGTCATACGGGTTGACGCCGAGACCGTTCAGCAAGGCGGTGATCAGGCCGGTCCGGCCGATCGTGAAGATGAAGGCCAGGGCGAGCGGGATGCCCGCGAAGTTCGAGGCGACGCCCGAGAATGTCATGAGCGCGGACCGGAAGGGCCGAGGGAGCCCGCCCGAGATGACCGCGTAGGCCATCAGGAACCCGAAGATCCCCCCGGCGAGCGCGGTGACGAAGCTGATCTCGATGCTCGTCGCGTAGGCGTTGACCGGGACGCCAGTGCTGAGATCGGCGTAGTTCTGGAGCGTGAACGCTCCGGTCTGGCTGTCGAGGAAGCTGCCGACGATCAGGTAGGACGTCGGGATGAGCAGGAAGAGCGTCGCGAAGATCGCGAAGGGGACGAGCCCCAGCCAGGTCAGGCTGGCGCGACGTCCCGCGGGGCGCGCCGTCGGCGCGCCCCGCGGATCCGGTCGTGCGGAGGTGGCTGTCACCACAGCCCTCGGGTCGGGACGGGGCCCCAGCCCTACTTGACGGTGGCGCCGACCGTGGTCGGCCAGCCCTTGGTGATGGCGGCGGTGGCTGCGGTGATCTGATCGAGCGTCGGCAGGACCGCGCCCTTGGTATCGGGGAGCTTGGCCGCGAGGTCGGCCGGGATCTTGCCCGCCGCCTGCATCGCCTCATAGCGGATCGGATTGCAATAGCCCTTCAGCCAGATGAGCTGGCCCTCGTCGGAGTACAGGTACTCCTCCCAGAGGCGAGCGGCATTCGGATGCGGGGCAAACGCGCTGATCGCCTGGACGTACATGCCGCCGAAGCGTCCGGACGTCGGGACCGCGACCGTGACGGGCGGGTTGCCCTTCAGGCTGTCCTTGTCGCCGAGACCGTTGTAGGTCCAGGTGATCCGGATGGGGGTCTCGCCGGAGGCGACCGTGGGGGTCTTGGCGATGACCGGGACGAAGTTGCCCTTGTCGTTGAGCGACTTGAAGAAGTCGAGCCCGGGCTGCACGTTATCGAGCGACCCGCCGTTGGCGAGCGCCGCGGCCCAGACGGCGGAGATGGCCTGGTTCGATTGGGTCGGATCACCGGAGAGGGCGACCTTGCCCTTGTACTCGGGCTTGAGCAGGTCGGCCCAGTCGGCCGGCACGTTGGTGACGACCTTGGTGTTCGTCTCGAACGACAGGACGCCGTAGTAGTCGCCGAACCAGGCGCCGTCGGCGTCCTTGGCGCTCGCGGGGATGTCCGCCCACGTCGCGACCTTGTAGGGGGTGATCAGTCCATCGGTCTTGGCCTGCGGTCCGAATGACAGACCGACGTCGATGACGTCCGGCGCCTGCGGTCCCGGGTTGGTCTTGTTGGCCTTGATCGCGTCGACTTCCTGGGCCGAGCTGCCGTCCGGGTTCAGCTCGTTGATCTTGATCCCGTACTTCGTGGTGAAGCCGGTCAGCGCCTCGCCGTAGTTGCACCAGCTGTGCGGCAAGGCGATGGTCGTCAGGTTGCCCTCGGCCTTGGCGTTCTTGACCAGCGTGTCCATGTTCCCGGCACTCGGCCCTGACGAGGCGCTGCCGCTTCCGGAACAGGCCGCGAAGAACGCCGCGACGACCGTGAGACCCGCGAACCGGGTCAGCGTGCGATGGGTAGACAACATCCGTCCTCCAATAGATTTCCGGTAGACGATCCGAAGACCGCGGGACCTCCCTCCCCCCTTTGATCGGGCCGGAGCCCGTGCGTCGGCCAGTGTGGCGGACGACGGCACCCTCCGTGCGGTCTTCTGATGCATTGGACAGCCCGCGGGACCGGGCGTCAAGAGGATGGGACCGTTTTGTCAACGGCGGATCATCGGGCGAACTCGTTCGCGCGACGCATCAGCGGACCTATACTCCCTCCCGATCAGGGCCGGCGCGTTCGCCGGTATCCGCTCGGGTGGAGGGACGGTCGATGACCGCTGGACCCGGAGATCTCGGCGAGACACGGACGCTCCAGGATCCGCTGGCGGAAGCGCTGCGGGTCGTTGATCTCGCCGATTCGAAGGGCCTCCTCGTGCGGCTGATGGGCGGGATGGCGATCCGCGCCCACGCGCCCGACTGGCCCGCGCGCAGCCGTCGGGTCGAGGTCGATCTCGATTTCGCGACTCGCTCCCGCGACCGGGGCGCCTTCTACGAGCTGCTGACCAAGGAGGGCTATACGCCCGACAAGCGCCACAACGCGCTGTTCGGTGGCAAGCAGGCCTATTTCGTCGATGTGCCGCGGAGCCGTCCGGTCGATGTCCTGGTCGACAGTCTCGAGATGTGTCACCGCTTCGAATTCGGCGACCGCCTCGCCAAGGCCCGCCCGACCCTGCCCCTCGCCGAGCTCCTGCTCTCCAAGTTGCAGGTGGTCAAGATCAACCGCAAGGACGTGCTCGACGCGCTCGTGCTGCTGGCCGAGCACCCCCTCGGCAACGATGACGGCCCGCCCGACCAGCGGCAGGGGCTCGGCGTCATCAACGTGCCGCGCATCCTCTCGTTCACCTCGAACGACTGGGGTTGGTGGCGGACGGTGACCGGCAGCCTCGACACGCTCGACCGGTACCTCGCCGTCGAGCTCACCCCGGACGACCTCGACCTGCACAACGGTCGCGAGCTGCTGTTCGACCCGGCCGGCCAGATCGCCGCGCTGCGAACGGCCATCGAGGACGCCCCGAAGTCCACCCGCTGGAAGCTCCGTTCGAGAGTCGGCGAACGACAGACGTGGTACCAGGATCCGGAAGAGATGGGCCACAACTGATGGGACCCAAGTGATGCGCATCTTCTTCGCCACCGACATCCACGGCTCCGAGATCTGCTGGCGGAAGTTCCTCAACGCCGGCAAGTTCCACAAGTCGGACGTCCTGATCATGGGCGGCGACATGACCGGCAAGGCCATGGTCCCGATCGTGGCCAACGGCTCGGGCTGGACGCTCGAGCTGCAGGGCCAGCCGTACACGCTGACGACCGACGACGAGGTCAGGGCGATGGAGAAGCGGATCTCCGATCGCGGCTACTACCCGGTCCGGCTGACCCGCGACGAGGTCGACGCCTGGGCCCGCGACCCGGTCGCCGTCGACACTCGGTTCAAGGCGGAGATGATGGCCAACGTCGAGCGCTGGATGGCGCTCGCCGACGAGCGGCTGGCGGGCACCGGCATCCGCTGCATCGTGTCGCCGGCGAACGACGATATCTTCGAGCTCGACCCGATCATCGAAGCCGCCGCCATCGTCGAGCTCGGCGAGGCGAACCTGATCCCGCTCGACGGCTTCACCCTCGTCTCGACGGGCTACGCCAACACCACCCCCTGGAACACGTACCGCGAGCTGCCCGAGCCCGAGCTGCGCGAGCGGATCGACGGCCTCGTCGCGAAGGTCGACGATACCCACCGCGCCATCTTCAACTTCCATGCCCCGCCGTATGGGTCGAACCTCGACAACGCCCCGAAGCTCGACGCCGACATGCGCTACGTCTCGGGTGGGCAGGCGCTCATCCCGGTCGGTTCGAAGGCGGTTCGCGAATCGATCCTGGCCTACGGGCCGCCGCTGTCACTCCACGGCCACATCCACGAAGGAAAAGGTGCGGTCAAGCTGGGTCCGACCCTCGCGGTCAACCCTGGGAGCGCCTACGAGGACGGTGTGCTCCAGGCCGCGATC
>DASYJV010000316.1:0-2061 GCA_035996105.1 Candidatus Limnocylindrales bacterium
CCGCCTCGATCGCCGGCCCGGCGAGCGTCCTGGCGTCGACATACCATTGATCGGTGAGCCACGGCTCGATCACCGCTCCGGAGCGGTCGCCATAGGGGATCTGGATGGTCCGGTCCTCGACCCGTTCGAGGAAGCCCTGCATCGCCATCCGGGCATCCCAGAAGAAGATGATGTCGAAGCCGGAGATGAGCACGTCGTTCGGATAGTGACGCTTGAGCTCCTCCGTCTCCTCCGGCCAGCCGAGCGTCGCGAACGGCCACAAAGCCGAGGAGAACCAGGTGTCGAGAACGTCCGGGTCGCGGCGCAAGGCTACCCCCTCCCCCGCCTCCAGCTTCGCCTCCGCCTCCGTCTCGGCGACGAAGACATTGCCCTCATCGTCATACCAGGCCGGGATCTGGTGCCCCCACCAGAGCTGGCGCGAGACGCACCAGGGCTGGATGTTCTCGAGCCAGTTGAACCAGGTCTTCTCCCAGGTCTTCGGAACGACCTTGATGGCGCCGGAACGCACCGCCTCGATCGCCGGCTTCGCCAGGGTCGCCGCGTCGACATACCATTGGTCGGTCAGCCAGGGCTCGATGACCACGCCCGAGCGGTCGCCATAAGGGATCTGGATGGTCCGGTCCTCGACCTTCTCGAGCGCGCCTTCGGCTTCGAGCCGATCGACCACCCGCTTGCGCGCCTCGAAGCGGTCGAGGCCGATCAGCTCTTCCGGAACGAGCCCGTCCCGGGTCTGCACCACCTTCGCGTCGGCGCTCAGCATGTTGAGCATTTCGGCCGGCCTGAAGCCGGCGCGCCTGCCGACCTCGAAATCGTTGAAATCGTGGCCGGGCGTGATCTTGACCGCGCCCGAGCCGAGCTCGGGATCGGCATGCTCGTCGGCGACGATCGGGACGAGGCGGCCGGTCAATGGCAGGCGGACCCTCTTGCCGACCAGCTTCGCATAGCGCGCATCGTCCGGATGGACCGCCACCGCCATGTCGGCGAGCATCGTCTCGGGCCGGGTGGTGGCGACATGGATGAAGCCGCCAGAGCCTGCCCCGGACCCCGATCCGGGGTCCTCGAGCGGATATCTGAGGTGCCAGAACTGGCCCTGCACCTCCTTGGTCTCGACCTCGAGGTCGGAGATGGCGGTGCCGAACCTGGGGTCCCAATTGACCAGGCGCTTGTCGCGGTAGAGCAGGCCCTCGCGATAGAGCTGGACGAACACCTTGAGCACCGCCGCGGAGAAGCCGGGGTCCATGGTGAAGCGCTCGTTGGCCCAGTCGCACGAGGCGCCGAGGCGGCGGAGCTGGCGGGTGATCTCGCCGCCGCTCTCCGCCTTCCACTCCCAGACCTTCTGGACGAACTGCTCGCGCGTATAGTTGGTGCGCTTGTCCTGCCGCTCCTCGAGCTGGCGCTCGACCACCATCTGGGTCGCGATCCCGGCATGGTCCATCCCGACCACCCAGAGCGCATCCTTCCCCTGCAGCCGGGCGTGGCGGACGAGGATGTCCTGGAGCGTGTTGTCGAGCGCATGGCCGATATGGAGCGAGCCGGTGACGTTGGGCGGCGGGATGACGATGGTGAACGGCTCGGCCTCGGCCCGACCGGGGCGGAACAGCCCCTCCTTTTCCCAGCGCGCATACCAGCGGGATTCGATCTCGGCCGGGTCGAAGGTCTTGGGAAGCTCGGTCATGAAGGGCGCTTAGACAATCCGTCATCCCGGCGGAAGCCGGGACCTCGGGACGAGAAGTCTCAGTGGGTCTCCCCGAGGTCCCGGCTTTCGCCGGGATGACGGGATTAGAGCGACTTCCCCGTGATCCGGGCGATCTCGCGGGTGACCAGCTCCTCGACCATGTCGGGCAGGTTGCGGTCGAGCCAGTCCTTGAGCAGCGGCTTCAGCATCTCGCGTACCGCGGCGCCCAGAGCCGCGTCATCGGCCGGAGCGGCTTCCGTCCCCGCCGCCCGCAGGCCGGCGAGGGCGGCGAGCGACTGGCGGCTGGCGATGGCGGCGTCGTCGGAGACGAGGCTCTGCCCCTCGCCGACCTCGACCGGCTGGCGGTGGAACGGACCGGCGCGGGC
>DASYJV010000317.1:0-11821 GCA_035996105.1 Candidatus Limnocylindrales bacterium
GTTCAGCCGCGGTGTCCCGCAGCGGGCCTGTCTCGAAGCGCTCGTCACGACGCATCCTGAGCTTGTCGGGGCCGCCCATCGCGAGTATCTCGAGGCCGGCGCGGACATGATCGAGACGCTCTCGTTCGGTGCCAACCGCCAGCGCCTCGCGGCCTGGGGCCTCGAGGGTCGAGTCGGCGAGCTGAACCGACGGGCGGCGCAGGTCGCGCGCGACGCACGTGAAGTGAGCGGGCGCGATGCCCTGGTCGGCGGATCGGTCGGGCCGCTCGGATCGCCGACTCGAGGCGTGCCCGCCATCGCGGAGCCGGCCGCCCGGGCGACCTTCCGCGAGCAGATCGACGGCCTGCTCGAGGGCGGGGTCGACCTCATCGTGCTGGAGACCTTCTCGGATCTCGCGCAGCTCCGCCTCGCCGTCGACGAAGCCCGGCGTGCGTCCGATCTGCCGGTCATCGCCTCGCTCACCTTCGGCGAGGAGCTCGTGCTCGCCGACGGGAACAGTCCGCGCGCCGCTCTCGAAGCGTTGTCGGCGGCCGGTGCCGACGCGGTCGGCGTGAACTGTGGGGCAGGGCCGGCGGCCAGTCTCGACGCCCTCGAGGCGATGGGGCCACCGGCCGACGACGGCCCAGCGCGCTCGATCATGCCCAATGCCGGCCTCTCGCAGCGCCTGGAGGGCCGCTTCGTCTTCGCGGCGGGCGCCGAGTATTTCGGGGCCGTCACGCCACGGCTGCTCGCGGCCGGCGCGCGGATCATCGGTGGCTGCTGCGGGACGACGCCCGAGCACATCGCCACGATGCGGGCGGCCCTCGACGCGGCCGAGGCGACGATCGTCACCGAGACGCGTGGACTGGCCGGTCCGACCCAGGTCATGGACGACCGCCCGCGTGCCTCACTCACCGAGCGGACGCCCGAGCCGGCTGCAGCGGGCGACGCTCCGCCGCCGACCCGCCTGGCTGGACTGCTCGCGGCCGGTCGTTTCGTCGTGTCAGTGGAGATCGACCCGCCACGCAGCATCCGGATCGAGCGCACGATCGAGGCGGCGCGGCTCCTGCGCGACGCCGGCGTCGATGTCGTCAACGTCTCGGACTCGGCGATGGCAAGAGTCCGCATGAGCGCCCTGTCGGTCGCCTTCGGGATCCAGCACGACCTCGATCTCGAATGCCTCGTCCACTGCACGACACGTGACCGGAACCTGATGGCCCTTGAGTCGGAGCTGCTCGGCGCCCATGCCCTCGGCGTTCGCAACATCATCGCGCTCACGGGCGACCCGCCACGGATCGGCGACTACCCGACCGGGACCGGGGTCTGGGACGTCGATTCGATCGGGCTGATCGAGATCCTCACCCGGCTCAATCTCGCGGAGGATCCGTCGGGCCGCTCGATCGGCCAACGGGCCGGCTTCACCATCGCCTGTGCGCTCGACTCGACCGCGGCGGACGCGCCGACCGAATGGGACCGGCTCGAGCGCAAGCTCGCGGCCGGGGCCCACCTGGTGATGACCCAGCCGCTCTACTCGATCGAGCAGATCGAGTCGATGCTGGCGGAGGCCCGGCGGCGGTTCGGTCCGGGCGGGATCCCCGTACCGCTCCTCCTCGGCGTCCTGCCACTGGTGTCGGCGCGCCACGCCGAGTTCCTCCACAACGAGGTCCCCGGCATCACCATCCCGGACGAGGCGCGCTCCGCGATGCAGGCGGCCGGCGAGCGCGGCTCGGAGGTCGGCATCGAGATGGCCGATGGGCTCCTCACGGCGATGGAGGGCGAGGTCGCCGGGACCTACATCATGCCGAGCTTTGGGCGATACGAGCAGTGCGCGGAGCTCGTGCGTCGGATCCGGACCCGACATCCGGCCGCGTGGGTCGCGGAGGCGATCCGATGACGGCGCCCACGGTCGCCCGCCCCGCGAGCGAGCCTCGCCCGCGCGCGCCGTTCGACCGGGCGTCGCGGCTGGCGGCGCTGCCCGGGATCCTGCGCGACCGGATCCTCGTCCTCGATGGCGCGATGGGCACCATGCTCCAGGACTACCGGTTCAGCGAGGCCGATTTCCGGGGCGAGCGGTTCCGCGACCATCCCCGCGATCTCCGCGGCGACAGCGACCTGCTGTGCCTGACCCAGCCGGCGGCCGTTTCCGCCATCCATGCCGCCTATCTCGATGCCGGCGCGGACGTCCTGAGCACGAACTCGTTCACGGCGACCCGGATCGCCCAGGCCGACTACGGGTTCGACCCGGCGACGGTGCGCGAGCTGAACGTCGCAGCCGCGCGACTGGCCAGGGACGCCGCCGACCGCGCCGAGCTGGCCCAGCCCGACCGTCCGCGCTACGTGGCAGGCTCGCTCGGCCCGACCAACCGGACGGGCTCGATGAGCGCCGACGTGGGCGATCCCGCTGCTCGCAGCGTCACCTGGGAGGAGCTCGAGGTCGCCTACCGTGAGGCCGCCGCCGGGCTGATCGACGGTGGCGCGGACATCCTCCTGGTCGAGACGATCTTCGACACGCTCAACGCCAAGGCGGCCATCGCGGCGGTCCTGTCGCTGTTCGAGGAGATCGGCGAGCGGCTCCCGCTGATCATCTCCGGGACGATCGTGGACGCCTCCGGCCGAACGCTGTCTGGCCAGACCGTGGAGGCCTTCTGGCACAGCATCCGCCACGCCGATCCGCTCATCGTGGGGCTCAACTGCGCGCTCGGGCCGAAGCAGCTGCGCGAGCATCTCGATGTCCTGTCGCGCGTCGCGGACCGGCCCGTCTCGGCCTACCCGAACGCCGGTCTGCCGAACGAGCTCGGCGGCTACGACGAGACGCCCGAACAGATGGCCGAGGCGCTCGGCGAGTGGGCCAGGCATGGGCTGCTCAATGTCGCCGGCAGCTGCTGCGGCTCCACGCCGGCGCACGTGGCCGCCATCGCCGCCGCGGTGGCCGGCGTGCCGCCCCGTCAGATCCCGGAACCGACCGGGGTGACTCGCCTGTCGGGTCTCGAACCGCTCGTCATCCCGCCGCCCGGCAACGCCTTTGTCAACGTCGGGGAGCGGACCAACGTCACCGGCTCGCGCAAGTTCGCCCGGCTGGTCGCCGCCGAACAGGAGGACGAGGCGGTCGACATCGCCCGCGAACAGGTGACGAACGGCGCCCAGCTCATCGACGTGAATATGGACGAGGCGATGCTCGATGGCGTCGCCGCGATGACCCGCTTCCTCCGCCGGATCGCCGCCGAGCCCGATATCGCCACGGTCCCGGTCATGGTCGACAGCTCGAAATGGTCGGTCATCGAGGCCGGGCTGCAACAGCTCCAGGGCAAGGGCGTCGTCAACTCGATCTCGCTCAAGGAGGGCGAGGAGGAGTTCCTGCGCCAGGCGCGCCTGTGCCGGCGATACGGCGCGGCCGTCGTCGTGATGGCCTTCGACGAGCGTGGCCAGGCCGAGTCCGTCGAGCGGCGGATCGCCGTTCTCCGACGCGGCTACGACCTGCTCACCGGCGTCGTCGGCTTCCAGCCCGAGGACATCATCCTCGACGCCAACATCTTCGCGATCGCGACCGGGATGGAAGAGCACAACGCCTACGCCGTCTCGTTCATCGAGACGGTCCGGCGGCTGAAGGAGGAGTTCCCGGGCACCCGGACCTCCGGCGGCGTCTCGAACGTGTCGTTCGCGTTCCGGGGCAACGACCGGGTCCGCGAGGCGATCCACTCGGTCTTCCTGTATCACGCCATCGCCGCCGGGCTCGACATGGCGATCGTCAACGCCGGTGTCCTGCCGATCTACGACGACATCGAACCGGAGCTGCGCGAACGGGTCGAGGACGTGGTCCTCGACCGCCGACCCGACTCGACCGAGCGGCTTCTCGAGCTCGCCGGACGATACGCCGGCGAGAGCGGGATGGAGCGGGTCGCCGAGGATCTCGCGTGGCGCGAGCGGCCGGTCGATGAGCGACTGACGCATGCGCTCGTCGCCGGGATCGACGCCTTCATCGTCGATGACACGGAGGAGGCGCGGCTCCTGGCCGCCCGCCCGCTCGACGTCATCGAGGGGCCGCTGATGGCCGGGATGAACGTCGTCGGCGACCTGTTCGGGGCCGGCCGGATGTTCCTGCCGCAGGTCGTCAAGAGCGCACGGGTGATGAAGAAGGCCGTCGCCGTGCTGATCCCGTACCTCGAAGCGGAACGCGACGGCACCGCCCAGCAGCGGGCCGGGACGATCGTGACCGCGACCGTCAAGGGCGATGTCCACGACATCGGCAAGAACATCGTCGGGGTCGTGCTCGGCTGCAACGACTACGAAGTCGTCGATCTCGGCGTCATGGTGCCGGCCGCCCGGATCCTGGAAAAGGCCATCGAGATCAACGCCGACATGATCGGCCTGTCCGGACTGATCACCCCGTCGCTCGACGAGATGACCCACGTCGCCACCGAGATGGAGCGCCAGGGCTTCACCATCCCGCTGCTCATCGGTGGCGCGACCACCTCGCGGACGCACACCGCGGTCAAGATCGCCCCCGCCTACTCCGGCCCGGTCGTCCACGTCATCGACGCGTCGCGCGCGGTCGGCGTGGCCGGTGCACTGGTCCAGGCCGACCGGCGCGAGGCGTTCGTTGCCGGCATCCGCGACGAGTACGAGACGGTTCGCCGTGACCGCGCCGAGCAGCGCGCCACCGTCAAGCGCCTCACCATCGCGGCCGCCCGTGCCAACCACCTGCCCATCGACTGGTCGGAGGTCGTCCCGCCCCGCCCGACCTTCCTTGGGCCGCAGACCTTCACCGGGTATCCGCTCGCCGAGCTGGTGCCGTTCATCGATTGGACGCCGTTCTTCACGACCTGGGAGATGCGCGGCGCTTTTCCGGCGATCCTCGACGATCCGCGGCTCGGGCCCGCCGCGCGCGATCTGCACCGCGATGCGGTCGCGCTGCTGGATCGGATCGTGGCCGAGGGACGCCTGACCGCCGATGCCGTCGTCGGGTTCTGGCCGGCCAACACCACCGAAGGCGACGATATCGTCGTGTGGCGCGACGAGGGACGGACCGACGCGCTGGCCACGTTCCGCACGCTCCGCCAGCAGATGGCCAAGCCCGACGGTCGACCCAACCTCGCCCTCGCCGACTTCGTGGCGCCGACGGAGACCGGGCTGGCCGACTTCATCGGCGCCTTCGCGGTCACGACCGGCCACGGCCTCGAGGAGATCGTCGCCGAGTTCGAGGCCGACAACGATGACTACTCGTCGATCCTGGCCAAGGCGCTCGCCGACCGGCTGGCCGAGGCCTTCGCCGAGCACCTCCACCAGCGCGTCCGGCGCGAGCTGTGGGGCTACGCACCCGATGAGGCGCTGTCGAACACCGACCTGATCGCCGAACGCTACCAGGGGATCCGCCCGGCACCGGGCTATCCCGCCTGCCCGGATCACACGGAGAAGGGGACGCTCTTCGAGCTGCTCGAGGCGGAGTCGAGGGCGGGGATCCGGCTGACCGAATCGTTCGCGATGTGGCCCGGCGCGTCCGTCTCGGGGTATTACCTGTGGAACCGGGCCAGCCACTACTTCGGCGTCGGGCGGATCGGCCGCGACCAGCTGGCCGACTATGCCGCCCGAAAGGGCGTCCCGCTCGACGAGGCTGAGCGCTGGCTCGCCCCGAATCTGGCGGACGACGAGTAGTAGGCTCCACCACGTGGAGAGACCTGTGCTGACCCGCAAGGCCGAGCTCGACGCGTTCGCGTCCTTTTCCGGTCGCCTGGCGCTGGAGGCACGCGAGGCACAGGATCGGCCCGTCCCGGACGGGGAGTGGGGGCCGATCGAGATCGTCCGTCACCTCATCGCGGTCGAGGACGAGGTCTGGCAGACGCGTCTCGGGGCCCTGGCCACCGGGGATCACCATCCCCGCTGGGCGTGGACCGAGCCCGGTCTCGCGCTCGGCTACGAGGATCTGCCGCTCAACGATGTGGTGGCCGCCTTCACGGCCGCGCGAAAGCGGACGGCCGCCATCGTCCGTGGCTTCGACGAGGCGCGCTGGATGAGCTACGGGACGCACGCGACCTACGGTCGGCTCGACGTCGAGGGCCTGCTCCGCCTGGCCAACGACCACGACCAGGAGCATCTCGAGGGGCTGCGCCGCCAACAGGCCTGAGGCATCCGCCGGGGATGGGACCGTGTTCCCGGGGGACGCCCGGCCAGGCTCCCAAGGTTGCGGCCCGGAAGATCCGGGGCGTAAACTCCCGCCGTCTTGGGGCACCGCAGTCCCGGAGCGCGACCGGGGGACAGGAGGGTCGTGGCCCAGAGCGTTCGCGACTTCGTCGATGACATCTATGGCGCGCTGCGGCGGGGCGACGCGGAGTGGTTCAGGAACCACCTCATCAACGGACCCGAATCCGTCCACATCGGGACGACGGACACGTACTGGCAGTCGACCGACGAGTTGATCGTCGCCCTCCGGCGCGCGTTCGCCGAGGTCCCGATGGACTGGCGCGCCGGGCCCGATATCGTCATCGGACAGCGCGGGAAGGTCGCCTGGGTCGCCGATCGGCCGGAGGTCCGGTTCGATGATGGCTCGAGGCTGAACCCGCGCGTGACCGTGGTCCTGGTCGATGACGACGGGACGTGGAAGGTCGCCCACAGCCACTTCTCGTCGTCCTCGGCCTGAGCCTCCGCGCGACCCGACGGGCGATTGACGCCTCTGCGGCCCAGTCATACACTCAATCCCGACGAATTCACTCGGATATCGAGGAAACCTGCGCTGACCCCGACGACCGACCTCCAGGCGAACCCACAGCCGCATCGCCCGTCCTACCACGGCAGTGGCGCCATCGCCTTCAGCACGAAGGGCGAGTACGGCGTCCGGCTGATGGTCCAGCTCGGCCGCCACGTCGGGACAGGCCCGGCCTCACTGGCCGAGATCGCCGCCGAAGAGGACCTCCCGCGGGCCTATCTCGAGCAGCTGGTCGTGAGCCTCCGTGACGCGGGTCTGGTGGTCAGCACCCGCGGTGCGCACGGCGGCTATGAGCTCGCCCGACCGCCAGAGACGATCTCGATGGCCGAGGTGCTGCGCGCCCTCGAGGGCCCGATCGCGCCGATGATGTGCGCGAGTGACGACCCCGAGCACGCGACGCTGTGCGACCGGTCGGCCCGCTGCACGGTCAACGTCCTGTGGGTCCGGGTCCGCGACGCGGTCGCCGGCGCGCTCGACTCGATGACGCTGGCGGACCTCGTCCCGCCCCGGATCCCGGCCTCCCCGAGCAGCGCCACCCCCACCCAGCCGACACCCCTCCAGGGAGCGATGACCAGCCAGTGACGACCGACGACCAGAAGCTCATCATCCGCGGCCTGCGCGTGGCGCCCATCGCCGCCCCGGAGAACGAGATCCTCCAGGGGATCGACCTGACGGTAGGCAAGGGCGAGGTCCACGCGATCATGGGTCCGAACGGCTCCGGCAAGACGACCCTGGCCTACGCGCTGATGGGCCACCCGGCCTATCTCGTCAAGGGCGGCGAGGTCCTCTGGAAGGGACGCGACATCCTCAAGCTGTCGGCCGACAAGCGAGCGCGTCTTGGGATGTTCCTGGCGTTCCAGTACCCCACGGCGATCCCCGGGCTGAGTGTCGCGAGCTTCATCCGCTCGGCGCTCAACGCCAAGCTCCAGGGCATCGACAAGAACCCCGAGATCGACCCGACCGACGCGGTCAAGGGGGGCGTCTCGATGCGCGACTTCCGCAACAAGATGCGCGAGAAGATGGCGCTCCTGCGGATGGATGAAGGCTTCGCCAGCCGATATGTCAACGAGGGCTTCTCGGGCGGCGAGAAGAAGCGGCTCGAGATGCTCCAGATGGCGGTCCTGGAGCCGGAGATGGCGATCCTCGACGAGACCGACTCCGGGCTCGACATCGACGCCCTCCGGATCGTGGCAGAGGGCGTCAACGCGATGCTCGACCCGAACCTCGGCGTCCTGCTGATCACCCACTACCAGCGGCTGCTCAACTACATCACGCCGGATTTCGTGCACGTCCTGGCCCAGGGCAGGATCATCACCTCCGGCGGCAAGGACCTCGCGCTCCGTCTCGAGGACGAGGGCTATGGTCCGGTCCTCCGCGAGAACGGCTACGAGACGCACCTGCCGGACGAGGCGCTGCTCGTCCCGAAGGCGCCGGCGGGCGCCGAGCTCGAAGCCGTGGAGAGCGCCCGCTAGGCGGGCGACCCCGATGACGGTCACGTCGGAGCCGGCACGCGCCGCCGTCAGGCCAGCGGCCACGCTCGATCCATACGCGCTCCGCGCCGATTTCCCGATCCTCCAGCAGGTCGTCAACGACCACCCGCTCGTCTATCTCGACTCGGCTTCGACGAGTCAGAAGCCGAATGCCGTCATCGATGCCGTCGCCGACTACTACCGCGAGTACAACGCCAATGTCCACCGCGGCATCTACACCATCGGCGAAAAGGCGACCGCGGCCTATGAGGCGGCCCGGGTCAAGGTCGCACGCTTCATCAACGCTCCGGACAGCCACGAGATCGTCTTCACCCGGAACGCCACCGAGGCGATCAACCTCGTTGCGTACTCGTGGGGGAGGCGGAACATCGACCGCGGCGACGTCATCGTCCTGACCGAGATGGAGCACCACGCCAACCTCGTCCCGTGGCAGCTCCTCGTCCAGGAACGCGACGGCGATCTCGAGTTCATCCCGATCACCGATGACGGGATCCTTCGCCTCGACGTGCTCGAGGTCCTGCTCCGGCTCAAGCCCAAGCTCGTGGCCTTCACCCACGTGTCGAACACGCTCGGGACGATCAACCAGGTCCGCGACATCGTCGACCTCGCCCACGAGGCTGGAGCGCTCGTCCTCATCGATGGTGCTCAGGCCGTGCCACACGTCCCCGTCGACGTCCAGGCGCTCGGTGCCGACTTCTACGCGTTCAGCGGCCACAAGATGCTCGGGCCCATGGGCTCCGGGGCGCTATGGGCGCGGCGCGAGCTGCTCGAGGCGATGCCGCCCTTCATGTCAGGCGGCGAGATGATCCGCGAGGTCCATCTGCGGCGGAGCGACTTCAACGACATCCCGTGGAAGTTCGAGGCGGGGACGCCGGCCGTCGGCGATGCGATCGGCCTCGGCGTCGCGGTCGACTATCTGACCGCGATCGGGATGGACGCCGTGCGTGAACACGAGATCCACCTCGTGGCGTATGCGCTCGATACGCTCACCCGCGACGTCCCCGATATCGCGCTTTACGGTCCGATGGATCCGGCGCTGCGCGGCGGCGTCGTCCCGTTCAACCTCCCGGGCATCCACCCGCACGACGTCGCCCAGGTCCTCGACCGGTTCGGTGTCGCGGTCCGGGCCGGCCACCATTGCACGATGCCCCTCCACGAGCGGCTCGATCTGGCCGCGACGGCTCGGGCCAGCTTCAACGTCTACTCGACCCGCGAGGACGTGGATGCGCTCGTCGCGGGCCTGCTCGAAGTCCAGCGGGTCTTCAACGGCTGAGGCATCACGTGCCGCGGCCGGTCGGGCCACGGCCCAGCGCTCGCATCGCGCCGGAGACCTCGCGCTCGCCGGTCGCCTCGAGGCCCTCGATCGCGCCGGTGATGTCCGCGTCGGAACGGTTCTGGCTGAGCTTGGTCTTGCCTTCGACGCGGTCGATGACGATCTCGACGCCGACGATCGCCTTGAGCTGGCCGGCGATGTACGCCTCGGGCGCATCGTCGACGGACCATGGTTCCGGTCGAGATCCCTCGTGCCTGGACGTCAGCCGTCGCACGTTCGCCTCGACCCACTCGGGGTCGTCGTGGATGACCAGTCGGCCGTGGACGTGCGCGGTGATGTAGTTCCACGTCGGCACCACCCGCCCGTGCTCACGCTTCGTCGCGTACCAGGCCGGCGAGATGTAGGCATCGGGCCCCTGCGCGATCACGAGCGCCTCGCCAAGCGCCGCCACACGCCACTGGCGGTTGTTCCGCGCCACGTGCCCCAGCAGTGCCCCCCACGGACCGAGCCCCGGGCGGCTCTCGCCCTCGTCATAGACGAGGGGCAGCATGGTCGCCAGGATGCCGTCCGCGGTGGCCGTCACGAGCTGCGACGCACCAAGGTTGCGCAGGAGCTCGCGGACTTCCTCGTCATCGGGTTTGAAATGAGCGGGGACGTACATGCCGGCATTATCGCCCGGGCCCGCCGTCGCACGAAATCAATCCCTACCTTGATGGTCGGAATTGCACGTGCGCGCTACACTCGTTCGT
Organism: Candidatus Limnocylindrales bacterium; assembly: GCA_035996105.1. GTDB lineage: Bacteria > Chloroflexota > Limnocylindria > Limnocylindrales > CSP1-4 > SPCO01. Next base: position 10,189 of record DASYJV010000317.1, read on the forward strand.
GCATGGACGACCTCTACCGCGACTACATCCTCGAGCACTATCGGCGGCCCCACAACTTCGGGGTCATCGAGGATGCCGACGCCTCGTACGAGGGCGCGAACCCGTTGTGTGGCGACCGGATCACGCTGATGCTCGGCGTCAAGGACGGGATCGTGGATCGGGTTGCGTTCACCGGCCGGGGCTGCGCGATCAGCCAGGCCAGCGCCTCACTCCTGACCGACGAGATCAAGGGCAAGCCGATCGGTGAGGTGGCCGCGATCCGTGCCGACGACCTGCTCGACCTGCTCGGCATCGAGATCAGCCCCGCGCGCCTCAAGTGCGCGATGCTCAGCCACGACAGCCTCCAGCACGTCCTCGGCGATCTCGGGGTCGCCGCGCCTGCCGGGTCGACCACGGAGATGCAGTCATGACCCGGATCGAGCGCCGCTGCAGGTGTCGGCCGCCGGCCTGACGCCGGCTCGTCCAGCGCGGATCCCAGCCGCGCCTCTCCCATCGAACCCACCGCCCTGGCGCCGGAACGGTCGCCAGCCTGTCAACCATCGGAGCCCATCCCCGAATGCCAAAGTCATACGCCGACCTCCTTCGCGAGGCTCGCGCCCAGATCAGAGAGATCAGCCCCCAGGAGGTCGACGCCCTCCCCGCCGGTGGCGCCACGATCGTCGACGTCCGCGAGGCGTCCGAGTGGGAGCAAGGTCATCTTCCGGGCGCCCACCACGTCTCCAAGTCCTACATCGAGCAGCAGATCGAAGGCGCCGCCCCGGATCGCGACGCGCCGGTGATCCTCTATTGCGCCGGCGGCGTCCGCTCGCTGTTCGCCGCCCAGACGCTGTCCGGGATGGGCTACACCAACGTGGCCTCGATGAGCGGCGGGTTCCAGGCCTGGAAAGGCGCCGGTCTCGAGTTCGAGACGCCGGTCGTCCTCACGGCTGAGCAGAAGCAGCGCTACAGCCGCCATCTGTTGATCCCCGAAGTCGGATCGGCCGGTCAGGCGCGGCTCCTCGGGTCAAAGGCGCTGTTCATCGGCGCCGGCGGTCTCGGTTCACCGGCCGCGCTCTATCTCGCCGCCGCGGGTGTCGGGACGATCGGGATCGTCGACTTCGACATCGTCGACGTCAGCAACCTCCAGCGCCAGATCATCCACACCACCGACCGGGTCGGGGAGCGCAAGGTCGAATCCGCGAGGATCGCGATCAACGCCCTCAACCCGGAGATCAAGGTCGTCCTCCACGAGGAGATGCTCGTCGCGGCGAACGTCGAGCGGCTGATCGCGGGCTACGACGTCATCCTCGATGGGACCGACACGTTCGAGACGCGCTACATCCTCAACGACGCCGCAGTCGCGGCCGGGATCCCGGTCATCCACGCCAGCGTCTTCCGGTTCGAGGGCCAGCTGACGACCTTCGTCCCGTTCGAAGGCCCGTGCTACCGCTGCCTCTACCCGACCCCGCCACCGCCCGAGCTTGCCCCCGGCTGCTCGGTGGCTGGTGTCCTTGGCGTCGTGCCCGGGATCCTGGGCCTGCTCCAGGCCAACGAGGCCCTCAAGGTCCTGCTCGGGATCGGCAACACGCTCTCCGGCCGGCTCCTCCTGTTCGATGCCCTCGAGACCGAGTTCACCGAGCTGAAGCTGCGTCGC
>DASYJV010000318.1:0-9223 GCA_035996105.1 Candidatus Limnocylindrales bacterium
GCGTACTCGCGCTCGAACCAGACGATGGCCGGCTCCTCGTCGGCGCCGTTCGGGATCCCCTTGAGCCAGCGGTCGAAGAACCGGACGATCTCGTGCAGTTCGTCAAGGTTCGGACCGGGCGTGGCTGACGACGGCAGCCCGTGGACCCAGTTCCCGACGATAGTGCGCGATGGGGCGCTGCAGGCGGCCTGCATCCGCAGCGCGGCGTCCACGTACGAATCCATCCAGCCGCCGATGTTGAGGATCGCCGCCTCGATCGCGCCGTAGTCGGGGGCGAGCGACCCCTGCCGCCAGTACGGCCCGTCGTGCTGCTGGCGAAGCCACTCGATGAGCCACGGCGGCGTCGCCTCCAGGCGCGCCAGCCATCCCTCGCGCCAGCCCTCCCCGCGGAAGGCGGGGTCGGGCGGCATCGCGTTCATGCCGACCTGGCTGACCGCGTACTGGCTCAACTCGCTGACCGTGACGCAGCCGCCGATGTAGTGGACGTCGCTCAGGTAGCGGTCATCGGTCCCCTGGATCGGGACGATGGCGCGGAGGTGCGGTGGTCGCAGCTTGGCCACCTGGATCGACGTGAACGCGCCGTAGCTGATGCCCCACATCCCCACGGCGCCGTCGCACCACGGCTGCTCCGCCAGCCAGGCCACCGCGTCGAAGCCATCGAGCGTCTCGGCCTCGGTGTATTCGTCGAGCGCGATCCCACCGGACGATCCCGTCCCGCGGACGTCGACCCGACAGAGCGCGTAGCCCCGCTGGGCGAGATAGGTGCCGAGCGCGATATCCGAGTCGAGCCGCCAGTTGTCCTTTCCGTACGGGATCATCTCGAGGACCGCCGGGAAGCGCTCGCCTGTGCCCGCGGCGCGGGGCAGCCACAGGTTGGCCGAGAGCTCCACGCCGCCGCGAGCCGGGATCCGGGCGTCCCACACGGTCTCGACCTCGTGGCGTGGTGGACTTGCCTGGCGGCTCTCGGTCGGGTCGGCGCTCGTCATCGCGCGAGTCTACGAGCGCCTCGTGGCCGCCGGGCGCGGCCGCTCGCCCCATGCGACGATGCCGTGATGGACGACGAGACGCCGATCGCCAACGGCCCGTGGATCCGCCGCTCTCGGCGCGTCGCCTACGAGAACCCGTGGATCACCGTCTGGCACGACGAAGTGACCCGACCGGACGGCGCATCGGGCGTCTACGGCGTGGTCCACTTCAAGGGCCTCGCCGCCGGGATCCTTGCACTCGACGACCGCGACCGGGTCCTGCTCGTCGGGCAGCACCGCTACGCGCTGGACGCCTATTCCTGGGAGATCCCGGAGGGCGGCGTGCCCGGCGGTGAGTCCGCGATCGACGGAGCCCGACGCGAGCTACGGGAGGAGACCGGGGTCGAGGCTGCGGATTGGCGCGAGCTCGCCCGGGTCCATCTTTCCAACTCGGTCGCGGACGAGCTCGCGGTGCTCTTCGTCGCGACCGACCTGACCCAGGGCCAGGCCGAACCCGACGGGACCGAGGAGCTGGTCCTCCGCTGGCTTCCATTCGACGATGTGCTGGCGATGACGCTTGACGGGCGGATCACCGATGCGATGACCGTCGTCGCGGTCGAACGGCTCGGGCTGGAGCGTGCCCGGTCCCGATCGTGATGCCCGAGACCCGCCGCGACTGGGACGCGATCGTGGTCGGTTTGGGCGCGATCGGCTCGGCGGCGGCGTACTGGCTGAGCGTCGCCCTGGGTGACGGCGTGCTCGGTCTCGAGCGGTTCGCGATCGACCACGCCAACGGCGCCTCGGCCGACCACAGCCGGATCATCCGGCTGTCATATCACCATCCCGACTATGTGCGCCTGGCCAAGCGTGCCTACGACACCTGGCGAGAAGTCGAGCGCGAATCCGGCGAGCGGATCGTCACCATCACCGGCGGTCTGGACCTGTGGCCGGCCGGAGCGGCCATCCCGAAGTCGGACTACACGGACAGCCTCAGCGCGGAAGGCGTCCCGTTCGAGCTCCTCGACGGCCCCGAGATCCGGCATCGATGGCCGCAATGGCACGTTGGCGACGAGGTCAGCGCCATGTGGCAGGCACATGGCGGGCTGGCGGATCCGTTCAAGGGCAATGCGGCACACCGACGACTCGCGGCCGCGCACGGCGCGACGCTTCACGACCACGCGCCGGTCAGCGCCATCCGCGATGCCGGGGGCGGCGACCTCGAGGTCGTCACGCCCACCGCCACGTACCGGACCTCGCGGGTGGTCCTGGCGGCGGATGCCTGGACCAACGAGCTCCTCGCGTCGTTCGATCGGCGTCTTCCGCTGACCATCACCAAGGAGCAGGTCACCTATTTCGCCTGCCCGGACCCGGCGGCCTTCGCGCCGGACCGGTTCCCGGTCTGGATCTGGATGGACGACCCGTGCTTCTACGGGTTCCCGACCTATGGCGAGGCCGGGCCGAAGGCCGCGCAGGACTGCGGCGGCGACCCGGTCCATCCCGACGGCCGGACCTTCGAGCGTGACGAGACGGCCTTCGCGCGACTCGGCGACTTCATGGCCGCGCACCTGCCCGGGGCGCTCGGGCCGCCGATCTACACGAAGACATGTCTCTACACCCTGACCCCGGATCGGGACTTCGTCGTGGACCGGCTTCCGGACCAGCCGGGGGTCGTCCTCGCGCTCGGCGCCGCCCACGGTTTCAAGTACGCGTCGGTGATCGGCCGGATCCTGGCCGAGCTGAGCGTGGACGGGACGACGCCGTCGGCGCCCGACCTGGAACGCTTCCGGATCGACCGGGCGTTGCTGCTCGAGCCGGACCCCCCGACCTCCTGGATGGTCTGATCGCAAAGATCGGGGCGCGCGCTACGGTCCTCGTTTGCGTCAAGGGCCATCCCTGTGCCAACGTACCGCCACTCGAAGGGACTTGGTGGAGGCGGCGGTCCGGAGGGCGACGGACTTCCGATGGAGGAGGACTCGATGCGACCATCCCTGCACGGTCGGTTGGCGCGGACCCTGGCGGTCGGCGGCCTCGCGGTCGGTCTGCTGCTCCCTGCAGTCGGCACGGTCTCGGCGGCTGACCCGGTCGTCCTCCGCGTGGGGACGACGCAGGACCTCGATTCGCTCAATCCGTACGCGACGATCCTCGTCGTCGGCTACGAGGCCTTTGGCCTGACCTACAACTTGATGGTCGACTCAGGCCCGAACCTCGAGCCGGTCCCGGGTTTCGCCGACCGGTGGGAGCGCGCGGCCGACGGCCACTCGTGGACGTTCCATATCCGGGACGGGATGAAGTGGTCGGATGGTCAGCCCGCGACCTCCGCGGACGCCTGCTTCTCGTGGCAGCTCGGCGTCGATGCACTCAACAGCAAACCGAAAACGTCACTGGGTGCCGGCTACCTCGAGCCGACGATGTCCGATGCCGGCGTCACCAAGGTGACGTGCCCGGATGCTTCGACCCTCGTCGCGACGACCGATGACGCGTCGAGCCGGGTCCTCCAGATCTCGCTGCCGATCATCCCCAAGCACATCTGGGGCAAGGAGACCTACAAGACCATCGGCAAGGCGAAGTTCACGCCGCCGCTCGTGGGAACCGGTCCGTACACCGCCGTCGAGTGGCAGACCGGCCAGTTCATCCGCCTCCAGCGGAACCCGAACTATTGGGGGACCCAGGCCTACCAGGACGAAGTCGACATCGTCATCTACAAGAAGGCCGACACGATGGTCCAGGCGCTCAAGGCGGGTGAGCTCGATTACGCCCATGGACCCAACGCCGACCAGTTGAACCAGCTCAAGACGGACCCGAACATCAAGACGGTCGCCGGCAGTGCCAACGGCTGGAGCCAGCTCGCCTTCAACGGCTACGGGGCCGACACGGGCAAGACCATCCCGAACGGCGGACCATCGACGAAGGCGCTCCTCGACCCGGCCTTCCGTGATGCGCTCGGCTATGCCGTCGACAAGAAGACGCTGGTCGATCGCGTCCTCGGCGGGTACGGCGACCTGGGCTCGACCATCGTCCCGCCCGTCCTGAATACGTGGCATGTCGACCCGACGACGCCCCGAACGTTCGACATCGCGCTGGCGAAGCAGAAGCTCGACGCCGCGGGGTATCCGCTCAACGCCTCCGGCCAGCGGCTCGACAAGCAGGGCAAGCCGATCACCCTGCGGATGCTGATGCCCGATTCGGATGACAACTACCCGAAGGTGGCGCAGTTCATCGCCACCTGGTACGGCGAGCTCGGGGTCAAGGTCTCGACCCAGGTGCTGACCTCCGCCGCCCTCGGCGAGATCATCTATCCGCCGGAGGCCGGCGCCGGCTACCTCGCCAAGTACGACATCGAGCTGTGGGGCTGGAGCGGCGGCATCGACCCGAACGGCCTCCTCCAGATCTTCGAGTGCAGCGCGATCGGCAGCTCGTCGGACAGTCAGTACTGCAACCCGGCCTTCGACCAGATGTACAAGGACCAGCTGGCGGCGACGACGCCCGAAGCGCGCAAGACGATCCTCGCCCAGATGCAGAACCTGATCTACGACAAGGCCGTCTACGACATCCTCTATTACGACTCCAACCTGGAGGCCTATCGCACGGACCGCTTCGCCGGCTTCACCAACCAGCCCGTCTCCAATGGCGAGCCGTTCTTCACGTACAGCACGCTCCAGTACACGAAGCTGACCAACGCGGCGACGACCGTGACGCCAGGCCCATCCGAGGCCGCTGCATCCGGATCGGCGGGAGCCTCCGGGTCGCCCGGCGCCGTCGGGTCGGCTGCCGCGACGCCATCGCCGAGTGGGTCCGGCTCGAGCTCGACGGGCGCCGGCGGTTCGATGACGCCGTTGATCATCGCGATCGTCGCGTTGGTGGCGATCGTCGCGGTGGGGCTCGGGCTCAGCCGTCGGCGAAGCAGGACGAGCGTCGACCTGGACGACGAATGAACAAGGCGGACCGGGCCCGCGCATAACGAGGCCCGGCGATGAGCGGTCGGTACCTCGGGCGAAAGGTCGCCCAGGCCTTGCTCACGATCGTCGCGATCGTGCTGCTCAACTTCATCCTGTTCCGGATGATGCCGGGCTCGCCTGAACGCGTGCTGCTGCGCAACCAATATCTGACCCAGGAGAAGATCGCCCAGGTCCGGGCGGAGTGGGGCCTCGACAAACCGCTCATCCCGGATCAGCTGGTCGCCTATGTCGGGTCGACGGCGCATGGCGATCTTGGGTACTCGTTCTTCTTTCGCGGGACGCCGGTCACGGATGTCATCGCCCAGCGCTTCTGGCCGACGCTCCTTCTGATCGGGCTCGGCGAATTGATCTCGATCATCGTCGGCCTCGCCATCGGCGCCTATGCGGGATGGAAGCGAGGCGGCTTCGCCGACCGAGTCGGGAGCGGTGTCAGCCTGATCCTGTATTCGATGCCGTATTTCGTGATCGGGATGCCGCTCATCATCATCTTCGCGGCCGGGCTGCACTGGTTCCCGACCTCGGGGATGCTCAAGGTCGGGGCGACCTATCCCTCGATCATCGACCGGCTCGTCGATTTCGGCCAACACCTGGTCCTGCCGCTCACCACGGTCTCCCTCGGGCTGATCGGCGGCTACTCGATCATCATGCGTTCGTCGATCATCGAGACCCGGTCGGAGGACTACATCACGACGGCCCGGGCCAAGGGCCTCAAGGACAGCCGGATCCTCCGCGAGCACGCCTTCCCGAACGCGCTGCTGCCGATGGTCACCATCATCGCGATCAACCTCGGCTATGTCGTGGCCGGGGCCATCACCGCCGAGGTCGTCTTCAACTGGCCGGGTCTCGGGACTTTGTCCGTCGATGCGCTCGCGTCTCGGGACTACCCGGTCCTCCAGGGAGTCTTCCTGCTGCTCTCGATCACCGTCGTCGCGGCGAACCTCGTCGCCGACCTCGTCTATGGGCTGCTCGATCCGCGGGTCCGCTCGTGAACGCCGGTCTGCCGGCGCAACCACCCGCGGTCATCGCCTCCAGCCTGCGCGCGGAGCGCTGGCGACTCCGCTTGAATGGCGCGCGATCCTTCGCGCGACGGTTCGCGGGCCGAGCCGACGGCGTCCTCGGTCTCGTGGTCCTCGTGGCCTTCGCGATCCTGGCGATCGCACCGGATGCCTTCGTCGGTCCGCTCCAGGATGTGACCACGGTCACGGCCTCGGCCTTCGCTCCCCCGTCCGCGACCCACCTGTTCGGGACCGACGAGCTCGGCCGGGACCTGGTCAACCTGACCGTGCACGGGGCGCGCGTCTCGATGGCGATCGGGTTCCTCGCGACCGTCATCACGATCGTCGTCGGCGCGATCATCGGGATCGTCGCCGGGTTCGTCGGCGGTCGGGTGGACGCTGCGCTGATGCGCCTGACCGACTTCTTCCTCGTGCTGCCGACCTTCGTGCTCGCGATCATCCTGGCGCCGGTGATCCTCGACATCATCGGCGTCGACGCCGAGCTCTTCGGGCTGCGCGCGACACTCCTGGTCATCGTCGTCGTGATCGGCATCACGTCCTGGGCGACCACCGCCCGGATCATCCGGTCACAGACGCTCTCCATCCGCGAGCGGATGTTCGTCGACCGCGCGCGGGTGATCGGGAGCGGACCCGGCCACATCATGCGACGCCACATCTTCCCGAACGTGATCAACCTCATCGTCGCCCAGTCCGTGATCACGTTCGCCACGGCGGTCTTCACGGAGACGAGCCTGTCGTTCATCGGACTCGGCGATCCGTTCGCGCCCTCGTGGGGCCAGATCCTCGACAGTGCGCAGGGCGCCGGTGCGCCGGGTCTCGGCGCCTGGTGGTATATCGCGCCACCGGCCGTCTGCGTCGTGCTGGTGGTCCTGTGCTTCACGCTCGTGGGGAATGCCCTCGACGACATCCTCAATCCCAAGTCGAGGACCCGCCGGTGACCGATCCGCGCGAGGAGCTGCGTCTGGCCAAGGACCTGCGGACCGACGAGCGCCCCGAGTCTGCGTCCCCCGAGCCGGTTGAGACGGTCGAGCCCGTGACGGCGCCGACACGCGCGCCCCGGCCCGCGCTCCCCAGGCAGGCGGACCCATCGGCGCCGCTCTTGGTCGTCGAGGACCTGCGCACGTACTTCCGCCTCGAGTCCGGCTGGGTCAAGGCCGTCGATGGCGTCAGCTTTCGTCTGAACAGTGGCGAGGCGCTGGGGATCGCCGGTGAGTCCGGCTGTGGCAAGACGACGACCGCGCTGTCGCTCGTCCGATTGCTCCCGTCCAACGCCCGGATCCGCAAGGGAAGCAGCATCAAGCTGTTCGGGATCGATCTCGTCCCGAAGACCGAGGACCAGCTCCGGCGCTACCGCTGGCGCGAAGTGAGCATCGTCTTCCAGGGTGCGATGAACGCGCTCAACCCCGTTCGCCGGGTCGGCGAGCAGATCGCCGAGCCGATCGAGATCCGGCTCGGCGCATCGAAGGAGGATGCCAGGCGACGAGCCGGCGAACTGCTCGAGCTCGTCGGGATCCCGCGCAAGCGGGCGGCCGCCTATCCGCACGAGCTGTCGGGTGGGATGCGGCAGCGGGTGATGATCGCGATGGCGCTCGCCTGCAATCCGTCGATCGTCATCGGGGACGAACCCACGACGGCGCTCGACGTCATGGTCCAGGCCCAGATCCTCGAGCTCCTCGAACGGCTTCGCGCCGAGCTCGGCCTGTCGCTGATCCTGATCACCCACGACCTGTCGGTCATCGCGGAGACATGCGACCGAACGCTGGTCATGTACGCCGGCAAAGTGGCCGAGGAAGGTCCGGTGAAGCGGATCTTCACGGCCCCGCGCCACCCGTACACGAGCAAGCTCCTGGGCTCGTTCCCCAGCATCCAGGCCGATCGCCGGACGCTCGACACGATCCCGGGGCTGCCACCCGACCTGCGCGACCCGCCGTCGGGCTGCCGATTCCACCCGCGCTGCCCGGTCGCGATGGCCATCTGCAAGGAGGTCGTCCCGCCCGAGGTCCTCTTCCCCGACGGCGTCCGCGTCGCCTGCCACCTCCATCCGGCCGGCCGCGATGGCGGCGTCCTGATCAGCGCCGCGGATGTCGCGGCACGGCGGGTGGCGGTATGACCGAGCTCCTCCGGCTCGATGGTCTTCAGGTCCATTTCCCGATCCGCGGTGGGGCGATCGATGTCCTTCGGCGCTCCGAGCGGGGCGTGGTCCGCGCGGTCGACGGGATCGACCTCAGCCTGGCCCGTGGCGAGGTGCTCGCGCTGGTCGGCGAGTCCGGCTCGGGCAAGACGACGACCGGGCGGGTGATCGTCAAGCTCACCCGTCAGACCGCGGGCAAGGTCACGTTCGATGGGCAGGACGTCTCAGACCTGTGGGGTACCGGCGCCCTGCGCGCCTACCGTCGCCGCGTCCAGATCATCTTCCAGGACCCATACGAGACGCTCAACCCGAAGCAGACCATCCACGACTTCGTGGCCGAGCCGCTCGAGGTCAATGGGCTGGCGCCGCGGCTGGCCGACCGCGAGGCGCGGGTCCGCTCGGCGCTGGAGGCGGCCGGGCTGCCGGCAGACTTCGCGTTCCGCTACCCGCATGAGCTGTCGGGCGGTCAGCGCCAGCGCGTCGTCATCGCCGGGGCGCTGGTGATGGGTCCTGACCTCGTGGTGGCAGACGAGCCGGTCTCGATGCTCGACGTCTCGATCCGGACCGAGCTGCTTCGGCTGATGCTCGACCTGCGCCAGGAGCGGGGCCTGACCTACCTGTTCATCACCCACGACCTGTCGCTGGCATGGGTCATCGCGGACCGCATCGCCGTGATGTACCTGGGCAAGATCGTCGAGATCGGACCGGCCGAGACCGTGATCCGCTCGCCGCGGAACCCGTACACCCAGGCGCTCGTCTCGGTCGCGCCATCGCCCGATCCCCCCGACGCCGGGACGCGCGCCAAGCGGACGATCCTCGAGGGCGAGACGCCCGATGCCGCGCACATCCCGAGTGGCTGCCGGTTCCATCCGCGCTGTCCGTTCGCCTTCGACCGGTGCTCGGTCGAGGAGCCGCCGTTGTTCGACCTCGGAGGTGGCCAGGCGGCGGCCTGCTGGCTCGTCGAGAAGGACCAGCTGCCGATGTACGCGCCGGTCACGTCTCCCGTCGTGCCGACCCGGGTGACACAGGCGGCGGCCGCCGATCCAACGACCCCGGAGGCAGCGCCGTGACCGATTCGCCCGTCCTTCCCTCCGCGCAGATCGCCGAGCTGCTGGCCGCGTCGGCTTCGACCGTGACCGCAGAGCTCGTCGCCCT
>DASYJV010000319.1:0-2869 GCA_035996105.1 Candidatus Limnocylindrales bacterium
GACGAACTCGGTCGTGGCCGTCATGGAGGGCGGCGAGCCGACCGTCATCGCCTCGGCGGAGGGCGGTCGGACCGTCCCTTCGGTCGTGGCGTTCACGAAGACCGGCGAGCGACTCGTCGGCCAGCTGGCCAAGCGCCAGGCGGTGACCAATCCGACCAACACCGTCTACTCGATCAAGCGCTTCATGGGTCGTCGCTGGGACGACCCCGAGGTCAAGCGCAGCGCGAAGCTCGTCCCGTACACGGTCGAGAAGGATCCCAAGAGCGACGGCGTGGCCGTCAAGCTGGCCGACGGCAAGGTCTACACGCCGCCCGAGATCAGCGCGATGATCCTCCAGAAGCTGAAGACGGACGCAGAGGCATATCTCGGCGAGAAGGTCACCGAGGCGGTCATCACCGTCCCGGCCTACTTCGACGACACGCAGCGCCAGGCGACCAAGGACGCCGGGCGGATCGCGGGCCTCGACGTCAAACGGATCATCAACGAGCCGACCGCGTCGGCGCTCGCATACGGTCTCGACAAGAAGGGCGACGAGAAGATCGCCGTCTACGACCTGGGCGGCGGCACCTTCGACATCTCGATCCTCGAGCTGGGGGAAGGGGTCTTCGAGGTCAAGGCGACCAACGGGGACACCCACCTCGGCGGCGACGACTTCGACCAGCGCGTCATCGACTGGCTGCTGGCCGAGTTCAAGAAGGACCAGGGCATCGACCTGGCCAAGGACCAGCAGGCGCTCCAGCGTCTCAAGGAAGCCGCCGAGAAGGCGAAGATCGAGCTCAGCTCGACCACCACCACCGAGATCAACCTGCCCTACATCACCGCTGACGCGAGCGGTCCCAAGCATCTCGTGGTCTCGCTGACCCGGGCCAAGCTCGAAGACCTCGTGGCGGACCTGGTCGAGAAGACCAAGGGGCCGGTGCTGGCCGCGATGAAGGACGCCGGCCTGAAGCCGGCCGAGATCGATGAGGTGATCCTGGTCGGCGGGATGACCCGGATGCCCGCCGTGGCCGACGCGGTCAAGGCGATGTTCGGTGGCAAGGAGCCCCACAAGGGCGTCAATCCCGACGAGGTCGTGGCCATCGGCGCCGCGATCCAGGCCGGCGTCCTCGCCGGTGACGTCAAGGATGTCCTGCTCCTCGACGTCACGCCGCTGTCCCTCGGGATCGAGACCCTCGGCGGGGTCATGACCAAGCTGATCGAGCGGAACACGACGATCCCGACCTCGAAGTCACAGGTCTTCTCGACCGCCTCCGATTCGCAGTCGCAGGTGGAGATCCACGTCCTCCAGGGCGAGCGAGACTTCGCGGCCGACAACAAGACGCTGGGGCGGTTCATCCTCGACGGCATCCCGCCCGCGCCGCGAGGCATCCCGCAGATCGAGGTCACGTTCGACATCGATGCCAACGGGATCCTCGACGTCAAGGCCAAGGATCGGGCGACGAGCAAGGAGCAGCAGGTCCGCATCACCGCCTCGTCGATGCTCGACAAGAGCGCCGTCGACCAGATGGTCCGCGACGCCCAGGAGCATGCCGAGGAAGACAAGGTGCGGCGCGAGGAGGTCGAGACCCGGAACCAGGCCGAGGCCCTCTCGTTCCAGGCCGAGCGCGCGCTCAAGGACCTCGGCGACAAGGTCGGCTCAGAGGACAAGCTCGAGGTCGAGAACAAGATCGCATCCCTGCGCGAGGCCCTGAAGGGCTCGGACATGGAAGCGGTCAAGGCCGGGATGAGCTCGCTTGCCGAGTCGCTCCAGCGCGTCTCGACCGCGGCCTACCAGGCCGCCGAATCGTCCGCGGCCGACTCCGAGAACGGCTCCAACGGGACCGGCGCCGAGGGCGCCGGGGCCGATGGCGAAGGGGCCGGCGCGGGGGCCGGCGGCGCCGCCGACGAGGAGACCGTCGAGGGCGAGTTCAAGGAGGTCTAGGCCTTCGGCCCGGATCGACACGACGGCCCGCGGGGAACCGCGGGCCGTTTCGATTCGGGGGCGTCGAGGGCGACCGGGCGTCGTCGCGTGGCCGCGGAGGCGAGGGACCTGCGCCGATCAGACCCTGGTCGGCGGCAGGAGGACGTCGAATTCGATCATGCGCTGGAGCAGGACCGAGTGCGGGCGCGCCCCGGGTGCGACCAGCCCCGACGTCTCGAAGACGGCGTAGCTCGCTCGATGTGCGATGCCCAGTTGCGGTCGGAGCCGCTCGTGCCAGACGGCGTATCGCCCCAGTCGTCCGTCGCGCCGCCTGAAGTAGCCATCGAGCGGATGCGTCAGGACGACGGCGGCGTCGTCGGCGTCGCGAAAGCCGTCGAGTCGGCCCGCGGGCGATCCCGTCCCTTCGAGGTCGACGTCGGCCGCGCCCCAACGGCCCGTGCATCGATGCCGGTAGGCGGTACAGCGCCCATCCCCGGCCCACTCCGCCGCGACCCGGGTCCGGCCGCCATGCCACGGCATCCCCCACACCATGCTGGGCATGACGACCAGCGGTGAATCGAGCGTGGTCCCGAAAAAGTAGACCGCTCGCGCGCCGTCCGGTCCGTGGACGTAGGCACGGTAGTTCGTCTGGAAGAACGAGACGCGGATGAACGGCGCGACGGCGAACCGGAAGTCCACGTCACGGAACGAGACGGCCGAGACGAACGCTGCTTCGCGCCCGTCATCGAGCCGCCGGACTTCCGGCGTGAGCCCAGCCGGCAACAGCGTCGCGAGGCGCGGCGCGTCGACCGCGAAGGTCACCAGCGCGAAGTCCCGGAGGCCTGTGGTCGCGTCGAGTCCGCGGCGTGGGGGCCGCGCCCGGCCGAACGGGTCAGGCGAGCCCGGCTCCACGGCTCAACGCAGGAAGAGGTGCACCGACGGGGCGACCGCGCCCACGATCAGCACGAT
>DASYJV010000320.1:0-2124 GCA_035996105.1 Candidatus Limnocylindrales bacterium
CGTACGACCCACACGGCCGATGGTGCGTTCTGCAGGATGTAGGGGATGGTGCGGCCGATCGCGAATTCGCCGCCAAAACGCTTGCGATACGGAAGCCCGACCACCAGCAGGTCCGCGTCCCGCTCCATCGCCTCGTCGACGATCGCCGCGCCGACGTCGCGTGCCTGGAGCAGCACGGGCTCGAGCATCACCTTGTAGTCCTCCGCGACCGATTCGGCGATGTCGAGGATGCGCTGCACCTCCTCGGATCGGCCGGCGATGTCGGCATCGAGCGGGAGCGTCCAGTCGATCTCGACGACGTGGACGGCGATGAGCTCGGCCTTGGAGTGTCGAGCCTGGTCGGCGACGAGGCGGATGATCCTCTCGTCGCTCGGTCCACCGTTGAGGGCGACGACCGCGCGCCGGAAGACCGGGCTATGGGCTTCTGACATGGCCAGTCACGATACCACCGGGACCGCCGTGGGGCCGCCGCTCAGCCCGGTGGCGTGGACCGGTCCGGCCGTTCGGGACCCGACGACCCCGACGATCCTTCGAAGAGCGCCGCATCCTCGCGCCGGTAGGGCACCGCGACGACCACGGTGTGCGGCCGTCCGAGGAGCGCGGTGCGCAGGCGCTTGGCCGACTGGTTGTAGAGGATCCGCTCCCACCAGCTGCGCGCGACGTATTCGGGGATGACGACGAACGTGATCGGCGAGGGCTTGCCCGGCGGCCAGGCCGTGTCGAGCACGTCGAGGTAGGCAAGCAGCGGACCGATCAGTGTCCGGTACGGCGACTCGACGACGACGAGGGGGACGCCCGGCACCTGTCGCTCGAACTCCGTGCGGAGCCTCGCGGCCTCGTCGGGATCGTCACTGATGAAGACGGCGCGGACGTCCTCGCTGACCGAGCGCCCGACGTTGATGGCCTGGACGACCGCCCGATTGAGACCCGGGATGGGGACCACCACGCGCTCCTCCCGATGCGGGGCGCGAACGACGAGATCCGGTGCGACCTGCAGCTCGCGCGTCGACCGGGCGTACTGCCGGTTGATGAACAGCATCATCGCGACCAGGGTGGGCACGAGGATGACCACGAGATAGGCCCCCGCGAAGAACTTCTCGTAGACGACCACCGCCAGGACGATCGCGGTCAGCACGGCCCCAGTGGCGTTGACGCCCATCCGCCAGCGCCAGCCGCTCTCGCGCACGCGGCGCCAGTGTCTGACCATCCCGATCTGGCTGAGCGTGAAGCAGACGAACACGCCGACCGAGTAGAGCGGGATGAGCGCGTGGGTGTCGCCACGGAACGCCCACAGAAGGCCGAAGGCGATGGCCGCCAGCAGGACGATCCCCCACGAGTACGCGAGACGATCGCCGCGAAAGGCGAACTGGCGAGGCATGTAGCCGTCCTCGGACAGGATCGCCGCGAGACGCGGAAAGGCGTTGAAGCTCGTGTTGGCGGCGAGGAACAGGATGAGCGCCGTGCTCGCCGCAAAGGCCACGAACAGCACCGAGCCATCGCCGAAGGCCGCCGCGGCGGCGAGGGCCACGATCGAGGGGCCGCCCTCGAGCGCGGGCCGCAGGCCGTACTGGACGGCGACCAGGGTCAGCCCGGTGAACAGGATCCCCAGCAGGATCGCCATCGCGGTCATCGTGTTGGCCGCGTTCCTGGCCTCGGGCGGCTTGAAGGCCGGGACGCCATTGGCGATCGCCTCCACGCCGGTCAGGGCCACCGAACCGCCGGCGAACGCCTTGAGCAAGAGCAGGATCCCGATCGTTTCGAGGTGGTTCGGCGGTGGGAACGGAACGGCGTCGAAGGGCCGCACCGGGACGACCGTGCCGGTCACGATATGGACGAGTCCGATCCCGACGATCGACAGGGCGAGGCCGACGAAGAGGTAGGTCGGGACCGCGAAGATGTTCCCCGATTCCCGCAGGCCCCGCAGGTTGGCGATGGTGATCAATGAGATCGAGACGAAGGCGATCGGGATCCGGAAGTCGTAGGCGGCCGGGACCACCGACTGGATCTGGGCGATCGCGGCCGCCGTCGAGACCGAGACCGTCATCACGTAGTCGATCAGCAGGGCGGCCGCCGCGATCAGCCCGAAGATGGGCGCCAGATTGGTCCGGGCCACGATGTAGGCGC
>DASYJV010000321.1:0-2106 GCA_035996105.1 Candidatus Limnocylindrales bacterium
CTCGCGGGTCTGCCAGGCCGTCGCCTCGAGCACGGCACGAGCGATATGGCCCTTGTTGACGTAACGGGTGAGCCCGGCGATGACACCGCGCGCGTCGCTCTTCCAGTACGGCGCGAAGAGGCCGGAGAAGGCCGGCACGAAGTAGACGCCGCCGTTGTCTTCGACGGTCTTCGCCAGCTTCTCCACCTCTTCCGAGCTGGAGATCATCCCCAGGTTGTCGCGGAGCCACTGGACGAGGGCGCCCGTGATGGCGATCGAGCCCTCGAGGGCGTAGACCGTCGGCTCCTTGCCGATCTTGTAGCCGACGGTCGTCAAGAGGCCCTGCTTGGAGGGCACGACCTTCGTGCCGGTGTTGAGGAGCATGAAGTTGCCCGTGCCGTAGGTGTTCTTCGCCTCGCCTGGGGAGAAACAGGTCTGGCCGAAGAGGGCGGCCTGCTGGTCGCCGAGGATGCCCGCCACCGGGATCCCGTTGAGATCGCCGACGCCCTTGCCGTAGACCTCGCTGGAGGCCTTGATCGACGGCAGCATGCTCCGGGGGATGCCCATGAGACGGAGGATCTCATCGTCCCAGTCGAGCGTCTCGAGGTTCATCAACATCGTCCGACTGGCGTTCGTCGGGTCAGTGATGTGGACGCCACCGGCGACGCCGCCGGTCAGGTTCCAGACGCACCACGTGTCGATGTTGCCGAACAGGAGATGGCCGGCGTCTGCGCTCGCCCGGGCGCCGTCGACGTTGTCGAGGATCCACTTGACCTTGGGACCCGAGAAGTAGGTCGCCAGGGGCAGGCCCACCTTCGGGCGGAGCCGGTCCTGGCCGCCGTCCCGGGCGAACTCGTTGACGATCTGGTCGGTCCGTGTGTCCTGCCAGACGATGGCATTGAACACGGGCTTGCCCGTCCTGCGATCCCAGACGACCGCCGTCTCGCGCTGGTTGGTGATCCCGACGGCAGCCAGGTCCGCGCCCTTGATGCCGGCCTTGCCGAGCGCGCCGTGGATGACCTCCGTGCAGCGCGTCCAGATCTCGATCGGATCGTGTTCGACCCAGCCCGGTTTCGGGAAGATCTGCTCATGTTCCTTCTGGTCGATGGCGACGACCTGCCCGCCGTGGTCGAAGATCATGAAGCGGGTGCTCGTCGTCCCCTGGTCGAGCGCGCCGACGTATTGCGCCATGGTGCGACTCCTTTTCGCTGCGGCGATCCCCTAGTGTCCTAGCATGAAGTGGGTGAACGTCAGGTTGTAGACGACCGCCGCCAGGGCTCCCCCGATGAGCGGACCGATGACCGGGATCCAGGAATAGCTCCAGTCCGAATCCCGCTTCCCCGGGATGGGCAGCAGGAAGTGGGCGATGCGCGGACCGAGGTCGCGGGCAGGGTTGATCGCATATCCGGTCGTCCCACCGAGCGACAGCCCGATCACCAGGACGAGGAATGCGACCGGCAATGCCCCGAGCGATGCCAGTCCTTCGGCCGGGCCCTTGTTGTTGGCGAAGGCAAAGATCACGAACACGAGGACGAACGTGCCGATGATCTCGCTGACGAGGTTCCACATCGTGCTGCGGATCGCCGGCCCGGTGCTGAAGACCGCGAGCTTCAGGTCGGCGCTCTCGGTCTCGACCCAGTGCGGGTAGTAGTGCAGGTAGACGAGGACGGCCCCGATGAAGGCCCCCAGCATCTGGCCCGCCCAGTAGACGGGCACCTGGTCCCACGTGATCGCGCCGTTGACCGCCAGCCCGAGCGTCACGGCCGGGTTCAGGTGGGCGCCGCTGATCGGCCCGGCGATGATCACGCCGACGAAGACTGCGAACGCCCACCCCGCAGTGATGACGATCCAGCCCGAGTTCTCGGCCTTCGACTTGGCGAGGAGGACGCCTGCCACGACACCGTCGCCCAGCAGGATCAAGGCCCCAGTGCCCAGAACCTCCGCCAGGAACTTCTCAACCATCATCCTCTCCTTCCCAACTCGGCCGGCGGCGATCTGTCACCGGTCTATCCGTCGGCACGATCCGTTCCCGCGCAGGTGACTGGACCGCGCCCGACTGGCCGCGCCATCGTCCATCGGCGCCTCGCGATGGCGAGGCCACAGCAGGAGCGGCCGCGATGCGGTCGA
>DASYJV010000322.1:0-2299 GCA_035996105.1 Candidatus Limnocylindrales bacterium
AGGATGCCCAGGAGCGGCTCGCGTCGCCCCAGCCCGGCGAACGTCGCGAGACTCGATGTCACGCCGGCCCGCTTCTGGAGCGCGGCGATGACGGCGAACGCGCCGAGGTTCATGAACGCATAGGCGACGCCGTAGAACAGGAGTGCCGCGATCCCGGCACCGCCCGGGTTCCTGGCCCAGGCGGCAAGCCCGACCAGCATGTAGCCGGTGTGGGCGATCGAGCTGTAGCCGAGCATCCGCTTGACGTTGTCCTGGGTCAGGGCGACGAGATTGCCGAGCGTCATCGTGAGCGCGGCGAGGACGACCACGACCGGCAGCCACAGGTCTGCGAGGGGCGCGAGACCGCCCACGAAGAGTCGCAGGATGAGCGCGAACGCGCCGACCTTCGGGCCGACCGACAGGTATCCGGTGATCGGTGTCGGTGAGCCCTGGTAGGCATCCGGCGTCCAGTAATGGAACGGGACGGCCGCGATCTTGAAGGCGACCCCGGTCGTCAGGAAGGCGAGGCCCATGGCGAGTCCCGGTGACAGCGGCGCTGTCCCGGCCGCGACCGCGGCCAGGCTCGCGGCGATCACCCCGAGCTGGGTCGATCCGGTCAGCCCCCACACGAACGCGACGCCGAACAGGAAGATCGCCGAGCTGAACGAGCCGAGCAGGAAATACTTGATGGCGCCCTCGGTCGAGTACGCGTCCGTCTTGTGGAACGCGGCCAGCAGGTAGCCCGGGAGGACCATCAGCTCCAGGCCGAGGAAGAGCACCAGCAGGTCGCCCGACGCCGAGATGAGCATCGCCCCGGTCATGGCGAAGACGAGGATCGATGCGAACTCGGCGACGGGCAGACCGCGCGGGACCAGGTAGTCCGGGCCGAACAGGATCGTCATCGCGATGACCGCGACGAACAGAACATCGAGGAAGGTCGTCAGCGCGTCGACCCGATAGGCGCCGCTGAACGCCGTCCCGGCCGCCCCGCCTCCGACCCCGATCGCGAGGACCGCCGTGATCCCCAGACCGATGAGCGAGACGGCGACCGCCGTGTCGGGCCGTCCGGGTCGGATCAGGTCCGACCCGAGGATCGCGGCGGCAGTGAGGACGCCCGCGATCAGCGGGCTGATCAAGACGAAGTCCTGCCAGCTCAATGGGCGGCCCCGCCCTCGGGTTCGAGTGCCGCTCGACGCGGCCGCACCAGCACCCAACCGATGCGGGCGACCACCAGGACGATCACGAGCAGGAGGAGGCCGGCGGCCACCGTGCTCGGGACCGCGATCGGGGCCGCCGGTCGCACGGAGGTCAGCGTCTCGCTGACCGTGCTTGGGACGAGACCCAGCAGGAGCCCGGGCTGGAGACCGAAGATGACGACGAGCGCCCCGAGCGGGGCAAGTGTCAGGATCTCGATCGGTGTCATATCGGTCAGGTGGTCGCCGAGTCCCGCCAGGAACTCGGAGAGCTCGCCGAAGGCGATCCGCCCGTACATGTACAGCAGGTAGCCGGCGGCCAGGATCATCACGAACGTGGCGACCGCCGCGGAGCCTGGCGATGCCTCGAACGTGCCGACGAGGACCAGGAATTCTCCGACGAACCCGGACAGCCCGGGCAGCCCCGCGGAGGCGAAGACGAAGAAGCCGAACACCGCCACGTAGACCGGTGCCCGCGCGGCCAGCCCGCCCATCCTGGCGATCGTCCGGTCATGGGTCCGTTCGTAGATCACACCGACGAGCAGGAAGAGGGCGCCGGTGATCAGGCCGTGGTTGATCATCTGCAGGATCGCGCCCTGGAGGCCCTGCTCGGTGAACACGAAGATCCCGAGCGTCACGAAGCCCATGTGGCTGACCGACGAGTAGGCGACCAGGCGCTTGAGATCGGGCTGGACGAGGGCGACGATCGCGCCATAGATGATCGCGATGAGCGACAGCGCGATGATCACCGGCGCGAAGGTCTGGGCCGCGGAAGGGTAGAGCGGGACGGCGAACCGGATGAAGCCGTAGGCGCCGAGCTTGAGCATGACCGCCGCGAGGATGACCGAGCCGGCCGTGGGCGCCTCGGTATGGGCATCGGGGAGCCACGTGTGGAACGGGAACATCGGGACCTTGATCGCAAAGGCGAGGAAGAACGCGATGAATGCCAGCAGCTGGAGCCCGTCGGCGAACCCGCCGGTCCCCGAATAGACCTTGAGCGTCTCGAAGTCGAAGGCGCCCGCCCACGAGCCGCCGTGGCCCGTCGCGAAGGCGTAGGCCGTGGCCAGGATGGCGTCGAGCATGAGCAGCGAGCCGACGAGCGTATAGAGGACGAACTTGATCGTGGC
>DASYJV010000323.1:0-2324 GCA_035996105.1 Candidatus Limnocylindrales bacterium
CTCATCGGCGGCTACGCCCCCACATTCGAGGCCGACCTCGTCGACCTGCCGGTGGCGACCGGCGAGCCGCTGGCCGCCGAGATCGCATCGTTCGTGCGGGTCGTGCGCGACGGCGGCCGCCCCCTCGTCGATGCCGAAGACGGCCGGTGGGCCGTGGTCATCGCCGACGCGCTGCTCACCGCCGCCAGTGAGCGCCGATCGGTCGAGCTGGTTCCGGCGTGAGTCCGATCGTGCCGGGAGGCTCGGTTCCCTCGCTCCTCGGCGGGTCCATCGAGCTGCCCGCCAACGCGTGCCGCCACGCTCCGGCACGTCACGTGCGGCCATGGACCGGGGAACCTGGGACGGTCGGGACCGTGGCCGTCGTCGGCGCCGGGAAGATGGGCCTGCCCCTCGCGGCCCAGTTCGCTTCGCACGAGTGGTCGGTGATCGCGGTCGATATCGACTCGGCGGTCGTCGAGGCCATCAACGAGGGCCGGTCGCATGTCGGTGAGGAGCCCGGTCTTGGCGAGCTCGTCGCCGAGGCCCATCGAGCCGGCCGGCTCCGGGCGACGCTGGACGGGAAGGCCGCCGCGACCGAGGCGGACGTCGTCGTGCTGATCGTGCCGGTGATGCTCGACACGGCCTCCCACCCGGATCATCGGTCGATGGATGCCGCGGTCGAAGCGATCGCCCCCGGACTGCACCCGGGCTCGCTCGTGGTGTTCGAGACGACACTCCCGGTCGGCGACACCCGCGGGCGCTACGCATCACGCTTGGCGGAGGTCTCCGCGCTGACGGTCGGGAAGGATCTCTTCGTCGCGTTCTCGCCGGAACGCCTGTACAGCGGCGCGGCGCTCCGCAACCTCGCCGCGTATCCGAAGCTCGTCGGTGGGGTCGATGCGCCATCGACCGCTCGTGCGGCGGCCTTCTACGAGAGCGTCCTCGACGCGGATGTGGTCGCCATGTCGTCCGCGGAAGCCGCCGAGTTCGCGAAGCTCGCCGATACCACCTATCGCGACGTCAACATCGCCCTGGCCAACGAATTCGCCAGGTACGCCGACCGCATCGGCGTCGATGTCATCGAGGTCATCGCAGCCGCGAACAGCCAGCCGTACAGCCACATCCACCAGCCGGGGATCGGCGTCGGCGGTCATTGCATCCCCGTCTACCCGCACTTCCTCCTCGACCGAGCGCCGGAGCTCGAGCTCGTGGCGCTGGCCAGGCGGGTCAATGACGGCCAGGTGGAGGTGGCGCTCGATGCCGTGGCCGAGCAGCTCGGATCGCTTGATGGCCAGACCGTCCTTGTCCTGGGTCTGACCTATCGGTCCGGGGTCAAGGAGCTCGCCTATTCGCGGGCCATGCCGCTGATCGCCGGTCTTGCCGCGCGCGGCGCACACGTACTCGCCTATGACCCGCTCCTGACGCGCGCCGAGGTCGAGCGAACCGGGGCGGAGCCATGGGCCTGGGGCCACCGGTCCCCCGCGGTGCGGGCGATCGTCAGCCAGACCGCAGACCCGGCCTGGCACCTGCTCGATGCCGCGTGGTTCCCCGGCCTGCGCTTGTTGTTCGACGGCCGGAACTCGTTACGCGACCTCGCTCTCCCGGAAGGGGCCGCCTACCGGGGGATGGGGGGACGTCGCTGACCGATGCGTATCCTCTCGGTCGTCGGCACACGTCCCCAGCTCATCAAGGCCGCGGCCCTGTCGCCGACCTTGCGGGCGCGACACGACGAGATCTTCGTGGACACCGGGCAGCACTACGACGAGGCGATGGCCGGCGCCTTCTTCGCCGAGCTCGGGCTCCCGAAGCCGGACCATTCGCTCGGGATCGGGAGCGGGTCGCCCGCCGAACAGACCGGGGCGATGCTGGTCGCCCTCGAGCCGGTCATCGCCGAGGCTCGACCGGACGCGGTCCTCGTGTACGGCGATACGAACTCGACCCTCGCCGGTGCGCTCGTCGCCTCCAAGCTCGGCGTGCCGATCGCCCACGTCGAGGCCGGGCTCCGTTCCTTCGACCGCACGATGCCGGAGGAGGTCAATCGGGTCGTCGCCGACCATCTCGGACGCTGGCGGTTCGCGCCGACACCCACGGCGGTCGAGAACCTCGCGGCCGAGGGCCTCACCGACGGCGTCGAGCTCGTCGGCGACCTGATGCAGGACCTGGCGGCTCGCATCGCGCCCGAGATCGCCGACCCGGGGCTGCTGCGCGCGCTCCGGTTCGACGGGGCGATCGTCACCCAGGGTGGCTACCTGTTCGCCACCATCCATCGCGCCGAGAACCGAACGCCCGAGGCGATCAGCTCCTGGGCAGCGCTGCTGCGCGCGGTCGCGAGACCGTACAGGCCG
>DASYJV010000324.1:0-8201 GCA_035996105.1 Candidatus Limnocylindrales bacterium
CCTCCCAGGCGATCTCCTCGGCCGCGAAGACCGGGCCTTCCCGGCAGACGCGTTGCGGGGTGCCGGAGGTGCTCATGACCACGCAACCCAGGCAGGCCCCGACGGCACAGCCCATGTTCTGCTCCATCGAGACCTGGAGGACTGCCTTGCGCCGCGCCGCGGGGGAACCGACCGGATCGGTCTTGCCGCCGCCGCGTTTCCGGCCGAGCGTGGCCACGCCGAGCCGGTCGCGACGACCCGCTGCCAGCCGTGCCAGCGCAGCCAGCATCGGCGCCGGGCCGCAGGCGAACGCCTGATCGGCCCAGCGCTCGTACTCCGGGACGAGGTCGGTGACGTAGCCGTGGTGACCGAGGCTGCCGTCGTCGGTCGCGACGATGTACTCGACCTCGTCGGGGAGCAGGCTCGACGGATAGACCTCGCGCGCGCTCGCGCCACCGAACAGCAGGGTGACCTGGCGACCGTCGCGGATCGCCTCGTCGGCCAGCATCCGAACGCCGGCCATCCCGAGTCCGCCCGCCACGAGCAGGAGGTTCCGGCTGCGCGGATCGACCTCGAACGGGCGCCCGAGCGGCCCCAGCCATTCGATCTCGTCGCCCGGACGCAACCGCGTGAACCAGTCGGTGCCGCGTCCGATGACCCGGAAGTGGATGGTCACGATCCCGGTCGCGGCATCGGCAGTATTGAGCGAGAACGGGCGGCGCAGGATCATCCCCGAGAAGTCCCCGGGGCGGACATGGATGAACTGGCCCGCGCGCGAACCGCTGGCAAGGCTCGGGGCGTGATACGCCTGGAGCCACTGGCCCGGAAGGATCTCCCGACTCTCGACCAGCTCAGCCGCCGCGAGCCGCATCGTCACGCGGTCGGCTCGTCCTCGCCATCGGCCGCATCGGCCTCGGTCGATCCGGCGGTCCCGGACGCGCCCGACTCGGTGCCGTCGCCCGATGCCTCCTGGAGCTCGGGCGCGACCGCCGGGAACGCCTCGGCGAGCGCATCGGCCAGGTCACCGAAGACGTCGGTCGGGTCGTAGAACTCCACGAGCTGGTCGGAGCCGCTGAGCGGTCGCCATTCCTCTTCCGAATCCTCCGGGATGACCTCGGCCTTGAAGCCGGTCGTCGTGAGCGACAGCCGCTCATCGTCGTCGTCGACGATGATCAGGTCGCCGATGACCGCGACGAGGGCCGACGAGGCGCCCTCGAAGTCGTCGAGCAGGCGCGCTTCGCTGCGCTGGCTTCGTTCCTGGAACTCGAGCGCGAGGTCATAGAGTCGGCGCGCGGCCGATTCGTCATCGTCCTCGCTCAGCGAGATCGGCTGGCCCGCGGCCCACGAATCGGCGGCGGCGGCATAGGGGTCCTCGCCCTGGGAGACGGTCTCGTCGGGCGAGATCCCGGCCACGTCGAGCAGCTCTCCTTCGGCGGTCGGCTCGGGCGGCATCCCGGCTGCCTCTCGCGCAGCCTCCGCGAACGCGGCGTAGATGTCGGCCGGGTTGTAGAGCTCGATCAGCTCGGAGGCCGATTCGATGACCTCGGTCTCGCTGACCCACTCGCCGGTGACGTCGTCGAGATACCGGCTCCGGCTGCGGAAGGTGAGGTCGGGGGCGATGGACAGGTAGTCGGGCTCGTCGTCGATGAGGGTCAGCCCGCCGAGAACGGCGATCCGATCCTTGTGGTGGTCGAGGAACCGGCGGAGCTGTTCGGTCGCCTGGACGATGAAGTCCGAGCGCTCGAGGGCGGCATCCGCCGCGAGCTCCCCGAGCAGATCGTTGTGGCTATCCATGCGGGCGCCTCCGTTTGGTGTCGGGCAGAGTCTACGGGTGGTACTCGAGATCCGGGCCCATCCGTTCTCGCAGGAACATCGAGTGGTGGCGTTCGAAGATCCATTCGCCGGCACGGTGGCCGAGCGCACGGGTGCCCTCGTCGGCTTCGAGCTTGTCGAGCGTGGCGTAGTCGGGCAGGTCCAGCAGGATCACGTTGTCGAAATCCCAGCCGTGGGCGACGTTGAACCAGCCGATGAAGCGGATGCCGAACTTCTCCTCGTAGTCCTTCACCTGCTTCGGGAAGATCGTGCGCATGAAGAACTTGAAGAACGGGTCTCGGCCGCGGCGAACGCTGAAGTAGGTCGCGAGCACGGGCACCGGTGCGGTCCTCCCTGGGCGAAACGCTCGTCCGGGCGCGTGTCGCCCGGCGGCTATTGTCGCATGGGGGTCTCGGGCGGTGGCACCTCATCGCGGGGCGCTGCCGCGTCCTCGAGCTCGCCGACGGTCTTCGAGCCGCCTGCGAGCGGACGGCGCCTCCCCCGTCGGTCGGCGGCGACGAGTCGAAGCAGGAAGATGATCGTCTGGCCCGTGACGAGCAGGAGGCCGATGACCGCGAAGAGGAGACCGGCGCTGACCGCGATCGGCCACTCCCAGGCGACCGTGAGCGGCGTCAGCACGATGAACACCAGCAGCACGACGAGCTGGATGCGGAAGCAGCCAAGACCCGGCCCGCGCTCGGGCGTCAGGTCCTCGCCGCGATACTGGACCGGCCCGGTCGGACGGGGCCGTCGTGGCGGGGTCGGGTCGGTATTCGGGTCGGTCACGAGCCGGAACGATACGGGACGCGGCCTCAGGGCGTCGGTGGCGGGTCGTTGGCGAGACCGCCGACGATCTCGACGCCGGGGAGCGCGCGAAGGATCGCCGGTGCGGCGATGACCTTCCAGGAACGCGAGCCGCCGCCCAGGACGATCCGCTCACGCTCCATGACTCGCGAGTCGACCCAGATCGGCAGGTCGACCGGCAATCCGAAGACGGTGACGCCACCGATCGCCATCCCCGTCAGCCGGGCCGTTTCCTCGGCGGGCGCGAATGACGCCTTGCGGGTCCCGAGCCGATCGCGGACGGTCCGGTTCACGTCCAGGCGGTACGGCGCGAGCGTGACGCAGGCGGCGAACCGCGGCGGGTCACTCTTGCCGATCACCACGATCGTGTTGGCCGAGTCTTCCGGCGCGAACCCATAGGCGGCACAGAAGGCGGCGGTATCGGCCAGCGCCGGGTCGCATGGGAAGAGCTCGTAGGGCTCGCCCAGATCGCGCAGCTGGTCCTCGAGCCAGGCCCGGGTCGCGTCGTCGGTCACGCATGGAACGATACCCGCACGGAGTCGGGCCGGCCGCTACCATCGCCGTCCATGACCGAGCCGCGTGACCGCTTCGCCTGGCACCCGGAGCCGGAGTTGATCGGCTACGGCGACGCTGCGACCTCGCGGGCGGCGATGGAGCGTCTCGGCGCCGACACGTGGGCAGCCGCCCTCGACTTCCTGTACGACCACGCCGCGAACCGCGCGATGGGCGATCCCGCGCCGTACGCGGCGCTCCGGGCATCGTTCTTCGGGACGACCGGGGCGCCCGCCTCGGCCCCGGTCGCGCCGACCCCGATCGCGGCGATCCTCGACGAGTTCCGCGACCGACTCTCGGCCGGCCAGATGAACTCGCAGCATCCGCGCCAGTTCGGCTACTTCACGCCCCCGCCGTTGCCCGCCTCGATGATGGGTGAGCTGCTGGCGCAGATGACCAACCAGGGGGTCGATGTCTGGCACGCCGGCCCGCTGGCCACGTTCGTGGAGGAAGAGGTCGTGCGCTGGCTGTGCGACCTCGTCGGGTTCGGCCGCTCGTCATTCGGGCTGCTGACCTCCGGCGGGGTGATGGCCAACGTCATGGCGATGACGCTGGCGCGCGACGTCCATCTCGGGCAGCTCCTCGGCGCGGGTCGGACTCCGCGGGGTTCGATGCTCGAAGGCGTCCGCGTCTACACCTCGGACCAGACGCATTTCTCGATCGGCCGCGCGCTCGACATCCTGGGCTTCCCGCCGGAGACACTGGTCGTCATCCCGTCGGACGAGCGCTTCCGACTTCGTGGCGCGCCGGTGGTCGAGGCGGTCGCGCGGGATCGCGCCGCCGGGCTCATCCCATTCGCGATCGCGGCGGTCGCCGGGTCCACGAACACGGGCTCGGTCGATGCCGTCCGCGAGCTGGCGGACCTCGCCCAAGCCGAGGACCTGTGGCTCCACGTCGACGCGGCGTACGGCGGTGCGGCGCGGCTGTCGAAGCGCGATGCCGGGCGGGTGCCCGATCTCGATCGGGCGGATTCGGTCACGGTCGACCCGCACAAGTGGTTCTTCCAGGCCTACGACATCGGCGGGCTCCTGGTCCGCGAGGGCAGGCACCTCGCGCAGACCTTCGGCGGTCGCCAGCCCGAGTACTACCGCGGCGGCGAAACGCCGGGCCAGGGCGGCGATACGGTCACCGGCCACGATGACGGTCACGGCGACCAGCTCAACTTCTACAAGCTCGGTCTCGAGGGCACCCGTCGCTGGCGCGCCCTCAAGCTGTGGGTCTCCTGGAAGCACCTGGGCAGCGACGGCTTCGCCCGGCTGATCGAGGACAACGACGACCTGGCGGCGCTCCTCGCGGACCGCTGCGCGGAGTCCGACGATCTCGAGGCGATCCCCGCGACGCCCGAGCTGTCGGTGGTGTGCTTTCGCCATCTCCCGGGCGGACGCGAGGCGGCATCGGCGATGGTGCCCGCCGATCTCGATGCTCACCAGGATCGACTCCAGCGCGCCCTCGAGATCTCCGGCGACGGCTGGCTCACCACCACCCGGCTCCGCGGAGCGACATACCTTCGCGCCGGGATCGTCAACTACCTCACGACTCGGTCGGATATCGACCGCCTGCTGGCGACGCTCCGGGCGTTGGCTGCGGAGATCGCCTGACTCGAGCGGGTCAGCCGAAGGCGTCGCGCAATGGCGCGGCAACCTCGGTCGCGAGCCGGCGGATCCCGTCCGCGCCATCACGTGCCGGTGTCGTGAGCAGGATCTCTGCGGAGCCGGCGCGGACGTACTCGAGGGCGCGTCGGGTGGCGTCGCGCCGGCCCGCGGGGTCGGTCGGGATGATGATCTGGGTCGAGACGGTCACTTCGGCCGGGTCGCGACCGATCGCCTCGCACTCGCGCAGCAGGGTGTCCCGGCGATCGACGAACCCCTGGAGCGTCCCATCGAGGTTGGAGGCGAAGTTCCAGCCGTCGGCGTACCGGGCAGCGAGACGCAACCCGCGAGGACCCTGCCCGCCAAGCCAGATCGGCGGACCGCCGGGTCGCACGGATCCGGGTTCGATGACCGCTACGTCGAGCCGGAACGGCGGCGCGTCCAGCGTGACACCGGGTGCCTGTCGCGCCTCGTCGCTGAACAGCGCCCTCAGGACGCGGATGGTCGCCTCGTAACGGTCGAACCGCTCCCCGAGCGGCGGCAGCTCGATCCCGAACGACTCGTGCTCGCCCGCATGCCAGCCGGCGCCCAGCGCAAGGATGTACCGACCCCCGGTGATGTGGTCGAGGGTGACCGCCTCCTTGGCCAGGACCGACGGGTGGCGGAATGTCGCCGCCAGGACCGTCTGGCCGACCATCTTTCCGGGCACGTGATGCGCCAGCGCGGCAAGCGTCGTCATGGCCTCGAAGGCGGGTCCGCCGCGATCCCGGCCGGGATCGGTCAGATGGTCGTTCAGCCAGCCCGAATCGAAGACGTCGTGCTGCCCGGCCTCCCGCCACGCGGCGTCGAGGCTCGCCCAGTCGGTGTTCTGCGGCGACGTCCGGAACCCGATCCTCATCGGGGCCGGGATCGGGCCGCGAGCCGGTCCTTGAGTCGGTACCACTCCCCGACCACCGGGAGGAACCACGGGCGGCCCTCGTACGGCGCCGGGACCAGCGGGAAGGGCAGCCGGCTGAGCACCGGCGCCTCGCCACCCGCCAGCCACTCCCCGACCTTGGTCCCGAGGTGCGTCATCAGGGCGACGCCGGTCCCGCAACAACCGAGCGCGTAGGCCACCCCGTCCCTGGTCCGCCCGGCGTGCGGCATCCGGTCGAAGGTGAAGGCGACGTTGCCGCCCCACGCGTAGTCGATCCGCCGACCGGCCAGCTGGGGATGCACCTCGAGCAGACCCCGATGCAGGATCCCCGCCATCCGCTCGATCGATGTCGGGAGGAAGCTGCCCCGGCCACCGAACACCATCCGGCGGTCGGCCGACACGTGCCAGTAGTAGAGGAAGTTCTTGGTGTCGAAGAATGCGCGGCCCCTGGGTGATAGCTCGTGGGCAAGTTCCTCGGGGAGCGGTTCGCTGGCGATGATGTAGCTGCCGATCGGGATGATCCGCCGCCGCAGGCTCGGGACGAGGCCGTCGGTGTAGCCGTTCGTGGCGAGGAATACGTCCCTGGCCAGGATCGCGCCCCGTTCGGTCTCGACGACGAACCTGCCGTCCGCCTGTCGTCGGATCGTGGTCGCGCGGACGCCCTCGTGGAGATCGGCGCCCGCCCGATCCGCGGCGGCCGCCAGCCCCGCGAAATAGCGACCCGGGTGGAGCAGCCCGCTGTTCGGCACGACCAGCCCGCCGTAGTACGCGTCCGAACCGATCTCCTCGCGGATCCGATCGCGCCCGACCACCTGCGAGTCCGTCCCGAATGCGGCGAGGCTCGCGCGCTCTTCCTCGAGACCGGGTACGTGCGACGGTGCATACGCGAGCTCGAGATAACCCGCCTCGCGAAAGTCGCAGTCGATCGACTCCTCGGCGATCAGGCGTTTGACGGTCTCGTAGCCATCGAGCGTTTCGCGATAGAGCGCCCGCCCGGTCTCCTCGCCATAGCGGCTCACCAGCTCGCTCGGGCCATATTTGTAGCCCGGGTGGACGATCCCGCCGTTGCGTGTCGAACCACCGAATCCCAGCGTCCGAGCTTCGAGCAGCGTGACCTTCACGCCCCGACGCGCGAGCTCACGCGCGGCGTTGATCCCGGCGTACCCGCCACCGACAACGACCACGTCCGCCGTATCCGGAAGCGGCCGTCCCGATCGATCGGGGAGCGTCGGCATCGTCGCGCTCCACAGCGATCGTCGCTCGAAGTCGGCGTTGATCGTGGTGGCGGCCATCCCCGGAGCGTAGCCGAGGGCGGACGGTCCATGCTGGCCGTGAATCGTTGCCGATGAACCTCACCGCCTCGAGCGGCATCAGATGGACGAACGCGCATCGGGAGGGAACCGATCGAAACCGCGAAAGACCGGCCGTTGGTCGATCGGGCGCGCACGGGTGACCTCGAGGCGTTCGAGGAGATCATGCGAACGCGGATCGATGCGGTCTATCGCCTTTCCTTCGCGATCGTCGGCGACGAGGCCGACGCGCGCGATGCGACGCAGGAGACCTTCGTGTCCGCCTGGCGCCGCATCCGCGACGTGCGCGACCCTGATCGGTTCGACGCATGGTTGCAACGGATCGCGGTCAACGCCGCCCGGATGACGATCCGCGCCCGGGACCGCCGCCGGGTCCGCGAGATCCCGTCGGGCGACGTGGCGGCCCTCGCTGCCTTCATGGATCGCGGGGTGGCCGTCGAGCGCTCCGACGCCGACCGACTGGGTGCGGCGCTGGATATCTTGCCGCTCGACCAGCGAACGATCCTGATACTGCATCACCTCGATGGACGGGGCGTGGCGGAGCTCGCGGAGATCCTCGGGATCCCGATCGGCACGGTGAAATCGCGCCTGCACACCGCCCGCCGAGCGCTCGAGGCCGGCCTGCGGGAGCCACCGAGATGACGACCGAGCCCGCGTGGGACGACGAACGCCTGGCGGCGGCGTTGCGCGCCCGGTTCGAGCGACCCGCTCCGGTCACGCTCGAGGGATCGATCCGAGCCCGGCTTGCGGCGAGCAGGCCCGCGCGCCCGGGTCCGGTCGGTCAGCGCTCGTCGATCGCCGCCGCGATCGCGGCCGTCCTTGTCGTGGTCGCTGTCGGAGGCGTGGCGATGGGACTCGGCGGTTTCGGCGTGCGCGAGGACCGGTCTCCCTCCCCGACGCTCCCATCCGCCGCGGCCATGGCGACGGCAACGGCGGCCGGAAGCCCCGCCCGCCCGGCCACGGCACCCTCGCCACCGACGACGGTCCTCGGGTTGGCCGTCCTGGACATCCGGGCGGCGCTCAGCGTCCGTGACGCCGGCGTCGACGACCGCGAGCTCGCTCTCGCCGGCTGGTTCACGCCCGGGCTGAACATCTGTCTACCTCCGGCTCCGAAGGTCGATCCGCTTGAGTCGCGCTGCCCAGACGAGCAGATGTGGCTGAGCGAAAACGCTGATTCGCTGCTCCATGTGACCGGGACCCAGGTGACCATCGAGGCCCCACAGAGCCTGGCGCTGCACC
>DASYJV010000325.1:0-8342 GCA_035996105.1 Candidatus Limnocylindrales bacterium
GAGGAGCCCGAGATCCCCGGCATCGACGTCGAGCCCGTTGACCTCGATCCGGCCGGGCAGGAGGCCGACCACCGCTGAGCCCGCTTCTGAAACCTTTTCCGCACCGGGCGTCTCAGGGGAGTAGCAGTGGCCCGAACGGCCTACCCCAGAGGGAGAAGACGACTGATGCGCAATGACGTCAAGTTGGTTCGCGGCCTCGGAGTCGCGTTGGTGTCCGTGTTCCTGGTGGCTGGTGTGGCCTTCGCCGCCGACAGCCTGACCCACCCGTCCGGGACCAAGGACGGCCAGGCGACCCTCAGCGGGACGGCCGAGCCGACCGAGACTGCCGAACCGACGGGCACGGCCGAGGCCACCGAGACTGCAGAGGCCACCGAGACGCCCGAGCCGACCGGGACCCCGGAGGCCACCGGGACACCCGAGCCAACGGAGACGGCCGAGCCCACCAGGCCGCCGAAGACCCCGCGGCCGACGCGCACGCCCGAGGCGACCGAGGACCATGACGCCGACGACGTTGCGAGGACCCCGAGGCCGACACACGCCCCCGAGCCGTCCGACGATCATGGCGACGACCACGGCGGCAACGGCTCCGGCGGCGGCTGACATCGACTCGGTCGCTCCCGGCCCGGGTGCGCGATCAGCTGCAAGACCGATGGCTCGGCTCGACCTCCCTCATCATGGGGGTCAGCCAAGCCTCGGCTGCCAGCCAGGACGCCCATGCCAGCCGTCGGAGTCGACTTATCGATCACGCCTCGTCCACGACCGCATCCGACCATCCCGATGAACGCACCATCGTGGACGCCGTGCTTGCTGGTGATCGGGACGCCTACCGCCACCTCATCGACCGCGAATCGGCGTCGGTGGTCCGGGCGTGTCATCGGATCCTCGGCGATCTCCATGAGGCCGAGGACGCTGCCCAGGAGGCATTCGTGACCGCGTATCGATCGCTCGCCAGCTGGCGCGGCGATGGACCGTTCGGTGCGTGGCTGACCCGCATCGCCGTCCGGATCGCGCTTCGCCAGGTCGGCCAGCGTCGTTCGGTCACCTGGCTCGATCCGTCGGCTTCGGTGGGTGCCGGTGACGCCGGCACGGCGGCCAGCGACAACCAGTCGATCCAGGCGAGCCCGCGAACCGACCCCGCGATGCTCGCGATCCGGGCCGAGCGCGAAGCGGACCTGCGGTCGGCGGTATCCACGCTTCCCGAGCCATACCGCGAGGTCGTCACCCTGCGCTTCTTCGGGGAGCTCTCGCTCGAGGAGATCGCGCGGCAGACCGACCGGCCGATCGCGACGGTCAAGACGCACCTGCGCCGGGGCCTGCTCCGCCTCCGCGGCAGCGTCGAGCCATGGACCGACCGGTGAGCACGCCGCGCTTCGATCCGTCCGAACTGGGGGACGGCCGGGCGAGCCATCAGTCCGCCGCCGAGCTTGCCGGTGCGCTGGCGGTCGCGCGCGAGCTCGAGGCGCTCGCGTCCGATGCCGGCATCCGGCCGACCGAGGGCTTCGAGGACCGGGTCATGCAGGCGGTCGCGACCGAGCCAGTGCCACGCGTCGTCGTCCGGCCGGCCTCCGCCGTGCGCGGCGGGCGCCCGGCCGTCTTCCTGCTGGCGATCCGCGATGCCTGGGGCGTCGCCACGACCGGTGGACGGCCGATGGCGATCCGTGCCCAGGCGCTCGCATTCATCGGGCTCCTGCTCCTGGCCGTCGGCTCGCTGACGACCGCGGGTGTCGTGACCGTCGGAGGCG
Source organism: Candidatus Limnocylindrales bacterium (assembly GCA_035996105.1). Lineage (GTDB taxonomy): Bacteria > Chloroflexota > Limnocylindria > Limnocylindrales > CSP1-4 > SPCO01. Next base: position 1,743 of record DASYJV010000325.1, read on the forward strand.
CGCTGACCCACGGCTCGCAGGCGCCATCCATCGAGCCGGCCTCGACCGCCGTCCCGACCCCGGCAGGACCGGACGCCACACCGAGCGACGATCCGTCCGCAACCCCGGAGCCGACGCTCGACCCCGGCCCGACGGCGTCGCCCGAAGACACCGCGACCCCGGCGCCGACGCCAAGGCCGACCCCGGACGACACCCCGCGCCCGACCCGGACACCAAGGCCGACCGACAGGCCCCGACCGACGCGGACGCCGGATCCCACGGAGACGCCCGATTCCCACCAAGGCGGCAGCGGCGGCGGCGACAGCCCGACCTCCACGCCCGGCTGACCCGCGCCGGGCGCTCCCGGCGCGTACCCTCACCGAGTGATCGTCGTCGTCGGTTCCCCGATCGGTCGGATCGCCGACGGTCTGGTCCTTGCCGCCGGGATGGCGGCACGCGTCGCGCTCGCCGCAGCGGCTGCCGGACGGAGTGTCCAGCTGGTTGGCAAGACGGGGGACGACCCGACGGCCGATGCCGTCGTGCTCGACCTTGCCCGAGGCGGCGTGGGGCACGTGGCACTCCTTCGCGATCCCGCGCGCGCCACGCCGCTGGAGCCGCCGCCTGTCGATGGATCGGTCGACGCGGACGCCGTCGGGCCGAACGATCCCGCCGATGACCCGATCCTCACCGACCCGCGGAGCGGTCGTGTCGTTGGCGATGGTCCGCTGCTCGATGGCGCGGACGTCGACCTCGGGCTGCGCTATCTCACCGAATTCGCGGTGGTGGTCCTGGCCGAACCGGCCGATCCCGATACGCTCGCGATCGTCGCCGACGCCGCTCGCTGGGGCGAAGCCAGGATGGTCGTCGTGGTCGGCGCGGGGGAGGGGACTCCCGACGGTCTGCCCGAGGATGTCGTCGTGTTCGAAGCGCCAGGTGCCGATCCGGACGGTGTGTTCGCGACGCTCGTCGGGAACTTCGCGGCCGCGCTCGACGAGGGGGTGGAGCCCGGCGAGGCGTTCCGCGTCTCGATCGCCTCGGACGGCTGGACCGGCGCCCAGCCCGACTAGGACCGCCGACGGTCCTACGCGAGCCGCTGGATGAGCTCGGGGCCATCGCGCCGGACGTCGTTGACATCGCGAATGACCGCGTAGACGGCGAGTTCGACGGCTTCGTTGGGCTGGAGCAGGCCGAGCAGCTCGGCCGGATCGGCCGGCGACGGGTCGAGCCATCGGGCCCAGGCGTCGGCCTCGACCACGACCGGCATGCGGTCGTGCAGATCGGCGAGTGCCGCGTTCGGGGTCGTGGTGATGATCGTGAACGTCCGACGGACCGAGGCCGTGACCGGGTCACGCCAGCCCGCCCACAGACCCGCCAGCGCGAGCGGCTGGCCGTCGCGGCGGACCACGCGGTACGGCTGGCGGATGGTCCCTTCGCGCTTCCATTCGTAGAACGAGTCGACCGGCACGAGGCAGCGCTTGCGCAGGAACGCGTCACGGAAGGCGGGGCTGGTCGCGATCGTCTCGGCGCGTGCGTTGAACATGCGGGAACCGACTTTCGCCTCCGACGCCCAGTGCGGGATGAGGCCCCAGCGGTAGGCCGTGACCGCGCGGCGATCCTCGCGCTGGACGACGACGGAAGCCTCGTCGGTGGGGGCGATATTGAAGTGCGCGCCGGGGTCGTCGACGAGCGGCTCGGCGGCGAAGATGTCGGCCAGCTCGGACGCCGGCCGCTCCTGGGTGAACCGTCCGCACATGCACGCAAGTCTAGTATCGTCCGGACGATGGACGACGCCGCACCACCGCCCCCTCCGTTCGCGCCGGTGGGCAGTGGCCCGTTGACCCGCGAGGCCGCGCTCGGGCTGCTGGAGCGCGGTGGCGAACTCCTCGGAGCAGGCGAGTTCGCGGAAGCGGGGGCACATTTCTCGCGCGTCGTCGGGTTCGACGACCCGACTGTCACTGCGGCGGCGCTCCTCGGTCTCGGCGAGGCGCACTACCGGTCGGATGACGAGGAGGCCGCCGTCCAGAGCTGGGCCGCGGTCCTTCGTCTCCCCGAAACACCATCGACCTACACGGCCTGGCGCAACATCGCCGCCGCGCGGGTCCGCGACGGCGATCTGGTCCGCGCCATCGATGCCTATCGCGAGGCCGACCGGCTCGCGCCGCCTGCCGACAAGGCCGAGATCGCCAACCGGCTTGGCTGGCTGTCCAAGGAGACCGGCAACGCCCGAGCGTCGCAACGCTACTTCGCGCGTGGCCGGGGCGCCGGGCCGCCGTTCACGCTGACGCTCATCCTCGTCGCGCTGACGAGCATCGTCTCGCTGACGGCGCTGCTCTCGGCGGACGGTCAGCCGATCTACGACCTGCTCCAGCTCGACAAGCTGGCCGTGGCGGCGGGGGAGTACTGGCGTCTGTGGACCGTGACCCTGTTGCACGGCGGCCTGGTCCATCTCGGGGTCAACATGTACGCGCTCTATCTCGCCGGCGTGATCGTCGAGCGCTGGTACGGCCCGATCCGGTTCCTGGCCTTCTACCTCGCCTGCGCGGCTGCCGGATCGGTCGCCAGCTTCGTGTTCGGCGGCGACATCCCGTCGGTCGGCGCATCGGGTGCGATCGTGGGGCTGTTCGGCGTGCTGCTGGCAGCCGGCCGTGTCCACCATCCGGTCGATCGCGAGAGCCGGGCGATCGTGAGCCGGCTGCTGCTGATGGTCGTCCTGACCGTGATCTTCGGGTTCGCGTCAGGTGGGCAGGTCGACAACGCCGCGCACCTCGGTGGTCTGGCGGCAGGGCTCTGGCTCGGTGCGCTCGTGCCGCCGACCGGTGTCCCGACGCTGTCGTCCCTGTGGCACCGGCCGGGCGCCGACGGGAGCGCCGCCGGGCGGACCACAGCGCCCGGGTACGTCACGATCATCGGCATCGCGGTCGTCGGGATGGTCGTCGTGGCCGGGATCGCGCTCGGGACCCAGCAACGGAGCCACTCGAACGGCGATGCGGTGCCCACGGCGTCGTCCGCTCGCCGATGAACGCGTAGCGCGGGATCCGTGTTCGCAACGACGCTCGGCGGACTGCCCAGACCGCCACTCCCCGACACGGCGACGATCGACGACCTGGTCGAGGCGGTCGTCCTCGCCCAGGAGACCGCGGGTCTCGAGCCGATCACCGATGGCGGGCTGCGTGGCGAGGACCAGCTCGCCCGTGGCTGGACGGCCACGCAGCGTCTGACCGACCGCTCGGTCAAGCAGGCGCTGACCGGGCCATACACCTCGGGTCTGACCACGCGCGGCTCGGCCGATGCGCGAACCGCCGCGACCCTTGCCCTTGCCGCCACCCTCAATCTCGCGCTGCGCGAACTGGCCGCGGCGGGTTGCCCGCTCATCGAGATCCACGAGCCGGCCGCTGTCTCGATCGGCAGCGACCCCGGTGAGCGGGCGCTCTTTCGCGAGGCGCATCTCCGGCTCCTCGACGGCGTCGATGGCGTGCACCGCTCGCTCGCGCTGACGGGCGGCAACGCCGACCTGGCCGGGATCGAGACGCTCCTCGCCGCGCCGTATGAGAGCCTGGCGGTCGACCTCATCGCCGGGCCGGACAATTGGCGGCTGGTGGCCGCCACGCCGGGCGACCGAGGCGTCGTGCTCGGTGCCCTCCCGGCTGCCGCCGGTTCCGACGACGGCCCGGAGGCGCTGCTCTGGGCGGTCGACTACGCCGCCTCGACCGGCGCACGCGGCCGCACCCGCATCGGCCTTGCGACGGCGTCGTCGCTTGCCCACCTGGGCTGGGATGTGGCGTTGCGCAAGCTCGAACGACTCGGGGAGGCGGCCCGACTGGCCGATCGCCCGCGTGCCGAGCGGTTCGAGGTCCTGGATCCGCGGGGTGTCAGTAGCCGGAGCGCGGCGCTCGGCCGCGTGGATCCGTCGCCAGCCAGCGATGCGGCTGACAGGCTGGAGCCGGGCTGATCCGGCGCTCTTGATTCGGCGGCCGCGCGGTGCCACCATCGACCACCCCACGACCGCCACACATCGGCCGCCGGTCCTGGGGCAAGGAGGGCGATCGACGGAGCACGGCGAGAGCTGTCGGCTCGGTCCGTCATGCGCGACAGGAGGTCCATGCCCGTGAGCGAACACATCGCGTTCGTCGTCAATGGGACGCCCCGCGAGCTCGACGTCGAGCCGAGGCGCCTCCTCGTCCAGGCCCTCCGCGAGGATCTCGATCTGACCGGCACCCATGTCGGGTGCGACACCAGCCAGTGCGGTGCGTGTACGGTCCACCTCGATGGCCGCGCCATCAAGTCCTGCACGATGCTCGCCGTCCAGGCCGACGGCGCGGAGATCCGGACCATCGAAGGGCTGGCCACGAGCGATGCCCTGCACCCGATGCAGACCGCCTTCTGGGAGAAGCACGGCCTGCAGTGCGGTTTCTGCACGCCCGGGATGATCATGACCGCGATCGATCTGCTCGAGCGCAACCCGGATCCCACGGACGACGAGATCCGCCACGCCATCGAAGGCAACTTCTGTCGCTGCACGGGCTACCAGAACATCGTCGCCGCGATCCGCCACGCGGCCGAGACCATGCGGTCCGGCGCGGCGGTCACGGCATAGGCCGGGAGGCAACCAGATGATCGACGTCACCGCCGCACCCGACGTCCTGGGCGCAAGCATCAAGCGGGTCGAGGATCCGCGCTTCATCACCGGCAACGGCAATTTCCTCGACGACATCAAGCTCGCCTCGATGACCCACATGGCCATCCTGCGCAGCCCGTATGCCCACGCCAACATCCGCTCGATCGAGATCGACGCCGCGAAGCGGATGCCGGGCGTCCTTGCCGTCATCGTCGGTGGCGACATCCCGTACAACCCGTTGCCGATGGCCTGGCCGGCCGGTGGCAGCGCCGGCATCCAGAACAACATCAACACGCCACGGGTCCTCGCCATGGATGGCGTGAAATGGACCGGCGAGGGCGTCGCCGCGGTCGTCGCCGAGACACCGGAGCAGGCGTTCGACGCGCTCGAGGCGATCGTCGTCGACTGGGAGCCGCTGCCGGCCGTCGTCGACGCGGAGAAGGCGACCCAGCCCGGCGCGCCGCAGCTCCATGAGAACGCCCCGAACAACGTCGTCTTCGAGTGGGCCGTGGGCGACAAGGCCGGGACTGACGCCGCAGTCGATAGCGCCGAGGTCGTCGTCCGCCAGCGGATCGTCAACCAGCGGCTCATCCCGAACCCGATGGAGACGCGGGGCGACATCGGCTGGTACAACCCGGGCACCGACGAGTACACGGTCTGGATGTCGAGTCAGACGCCGCACATCCAGCGGCTCCTGCTGACGGCGTTCGTGACCGGGATCCCGGAGCACAAGGTCCGCTGCATCAGCCCGGATGTCGGCGGCGCCTTCGGGTCGAAGATCTTCTGCTACGCCGACATGGCCCTGACGATGTTCGCCAGCAAGCTCCTTGGCGGACGACCGGTCAAATGGGTCGAGAGCCGCCGCGAGAACTATCAGAGCACGATCCACGGCCGCGACCACATCACGTATCTCGAGATCGCCGGGAAACGGGATGGCGAGATCACGGGCCTCCGGGTCAAGACGTTCGCCAATCTCGGCGGCCGGCTGTCGACCATCGGGCCGGGCATCCCGACCACCCTGTACGGACGTGTCCTCACCGGTTGCTACAAGATCCCCAACGTCCATTGCGAGGTCACCGGCGTCTACACCAACACGACGTTCGTGGACGCGTACAGAGGCGCCGGCCGGCCGGAGGCGACGTATGTCATCGAGCGGGCGATGGACCTCTTCGCCGCCGAGATCGGGATGGACCGGGCGGAGATCCGTCGGCGCAACTTCATCGCCCCGGACCAGTTCCCGTACGACAACCCTTCCGGGCTCGGGACCGCGTCGGGTGGGGCCAAGATCTACATCGATTCAGGGAACTACGAGCCCGCCCTCGACAAGGCACTGGCGATGGCCGGCTACGACGGGCTCGCGGCCGCCAAGGCGGAGGCCCGGTCGCGCGGCAAGTACATGGGGCTCGGCCTCTCGACGTACATCGAGGTCTGCGGCGTCGCCCCGAGCAAATGGATCGGCGCGGTCGGCGAGGGCTGGGGCGCGGCGATGTGGGAATCGGCCAACATCAAGATGCACCTGACCGGCAAGACGGTCGTCACCGTCGGCACCCAGCCGCAGGGCCAGGGCCACGAGACGACCTACTCCCAGGTCGTCGCTCACGAGCTCGGCATCCCGATGGCCGACATCGTGGTCCAGCACTCGGACACCCAGGGCACCCCCTTCGGCTATGGCACCTATGGGAGCCGGACGTCCTCGGTCGGGATGACCGCTGCGATCAAGGCGACCGGCAAGATCCGGGAGAAGGCGCGCCGGATGGCCGCCCACATGCTCGAGGCGTCGATCGATGACATCGAGATCGACGGCGCGAACTATTTCGTCAAGGGCAGCCCCGACCGGGTCAAGACGATCCAGGAGATCGCCTTCGCGATCGACCTGGCGTTCGATCCGCCGGAGGGGATGGAGCCATATCTCGATGAGACGGCCTATCACGACACGCCGAACTGCACATGGCCGTTCGGGACGCACATCGCCATCGTCGAGATCGACGAGGAGACCGGCGTCGTGG
>DASYJV010000326.1:0-3832 GCA_035996105.1 Candidatus Limnocylindrales bacterium
CCGCTCGTCGTGCCAGGCCACGATCTCGGTCAGCTCGGCGATGGACGGGAACGCCTCCGACCGGGGATCGGCGCTGACCGCCAGCCCGATGATGAATGCCTCGCCGCAGCGCTCGCGGATCCGGCGCAGGATCTCGGCCGAGAAGCGCATCCGGTTCTCGGTCGAGCCGCCCCATTCGTCGGTCCGCCGGTTCGACCAGGGTGCCCAGAACTGGTCGACCACCGCGTGATACGCCGCGAAGATCTCGACGCCATCGAACCCGCTGGCCTTGGCCCGATCGGCGGCATCGACGAACCCCTCGATCAGCTCCTCGATCTCGGCACCGGTCATCGCGTGGCTGCCGTCGGCATCGTGGTACGAGGGCAACCCGGATGGCGACCAATTCGGCGCGAATGAGTTGTCCGCGTCGCCGTGCTGACCGACGTGATAGAGCTGGTGGATGAGCACGACCTCGGGGTTGGCTGCGCGGCAGGCGTCGGTCAGGCGGCGGAATGCCGGGATGACGGTGTCGTCCCCGTGGCGGAAATTGCCCCGCGTCAGCACGCCGGTTCGATGGATCGGGATCGGCTCGACCACGATCATCCCGGCGCCCCCGAGCGCGCGCTCCCGGTAGTAGGCGATGTGGCGCTCGCCGGGGAGCCCGTCCTCGGCCATGTTGGCGGTGTGCGCACCGAAGGTGATCCGGCTCGTCAGCGTTCTGTGACGGAGCTGGAGCGGCTCGAAGACGTGCGCGAACTCGGTCGCCATGGGCTCAGCCGGAGGAGACTTCCCGGGCCCCCTCGCCGGACCCGGCTGCATCGAGCGTCCGTCGCGCCCGACCTCGCATGGCGAGCAGGGCGACGACGCCCCCGATCGATGTCGTCGCGAGGATCATCAGGTGAACAAGCAGGCCCAGGGCAAGCGCGGAATCCCGGGCGATCCCCAGCCCCGATGCGATCTCCACGACGGTCAGTTCGAAGGTACCGACATAGCCGGGTCCGGACGGGATGATCGTCACGAGCGCGACGCCACTGGTGAGCAACGCTCCCTGGGCGACCGTCAGCTGGACCCCGACGGCCTGGCCGGCTGCCAGGAACGTGACCGTCGAGGCGGCCCAGGCCAGGGCACTGAACCCGAGCGCGCCGACCAGGACCCGCGGACGCTGCGCGACCGAAAGGCCTTCGCGCAACCGCCGCGCGAGTTCGAGGATGCGTGGCCATCGCTCGACGAACGCCGTGGCCCGCTCCGCGCCGGGGAGCCGGTGCGCGGCGACCCCGAGCCCGAGGACGACGACCAGCAGGGCCACGAACGCGAGCCCGAGCAGGACCGCGCTCGACATGACGCCCCGGACGCTCAGGACCAGGACCGCGATCGCGGCGATGGTGACGACCATCATCGTGTCCACGACCCGTTCCACCACGACCGTGCCGAGGACCGTCGTCCGGCTCAGCCCCTCGGCCTCGCCGAGGGCATGGCTGCGATACAGCTCGCCGAGGCGGGCGGGCAGGACGTTGTTGGCGAGATAGCCGATATAGGTATAGCCCCAGACCCGCCGGTAGGGCAGCGGCGCGATCGGTGCGAGGAGGGCCCGCCAGCGGGCGCCGCGCGCACCGACGTCGACGGTCGTCGCCACGAGCATCACCAGGATCCAGGCGGGCGAAGCGCGGCGCAGGACCTCGAAGGAGGCACCGATATCGACAGAGCGGACGAGCACCCAGATCGCGAAGAGGCTGACGGCGATGCCGATCGCGCCGCGCAGCAGGGCGTTGCGGCTCATGGGCAGGTCACTCCGGGCGGCGCGAGGCGAGCTTCGGGGAGCGCCGGACGCGGAGTCGGTGGAGCAGATAGCGGGCCACCACGCGGAGCGTGGACAGCCCATAGACGACGCTCCGCCGGAACCCGACCGAAGAAGCCTCCTCGAAGTAGCGGGTCGGGACCGCGACCTCACCGATCCGTGGCCCCATCCCGGCTGCCACGACCTGGGCGATGAGCTCCTGGTCGAACACGAAGTCGTCGCTGTTGAGGTGATACGGGACGGTCTCGAGGAGATGCCGGCTATACGCCCGGAGACCCGTGTGGTACTCGGACAGGTGCAGCCCGAAGGCGAAGTTCTCGAGGCCGGTCAGGAACCGGTTGCTGACGTATTTCCAGCGAGGCATCCCGCCGGCGAGCGGGTCGCCGAGGAACCGGCTGCCGAGCATCAGGTCCGCGCTGCCGTCGACGATCGGGGCGATGAGGGCCGGGATCCGGGTGGCGTCGTACTGGTAATCGGGATGCAGCATGACCACGATGTCGGCGCCCGCGGCGAGCGCTGCGTCGTAGCACGTCTTCTGGTTGCCACCGTAACCGCGGTTCTGGCTGTGGATGATCACGTCCAGGCCGAGCTGGCGGGCGATCTCGACCGTCTCGTCGCGGGACACGTCGTCGACCAGGATGGTCCGATGGACCAGCTCGTGCCGGATGTCCGCGTAGGTCCGCTCGAGCGTCCGGGCGGCGTTGTAGGCGGGCATGACGATGACGAGACGCGGCGCGGCGGTGGGCGCGGGTTCGGACACCCGCGAAGGGTACCGCAGCACGCACCGCCCTCGGTCATGGGGATGGTCAGCGGCATATGAGACGATGCTCACCGCAGCCACGCATCCGAGGTCAGACCAGCCGATGTTCGAGCGACTCTTCGGCGATCGCGCGCAGGATCCCGCCCTCGCCGGGCGCATCCCGCCCGGTCAGTACCGGACCGAGAAATTCCCGGTCCTGCATTACGGTTCCGTGCCCCACACCGATCTTGCGACCTGGGACTTCAAGGTCTGGGGCGAGGTGGACTCGCCGTTCACCCTGACCTGGGACCAGTTCAAGCAGCTCCCGCGGAAGACGGTCGAGACGGACATCCACTGCGTCACGCGCTGGTCGAAGCTCGACACGTCCTGGGAGGGCGTCCCCATCCAGGCCATTCTCGAGATGGCCGGCGTCCGGCCGAGCGCCACGCACGTCGTCTCGCACGCTGAGCAGGGCTACACGGCGAACGTCCCGCTCTCGGTGCTCGATGACGATGACGTCCTTCTGGCCGATACCTTCGGCGGCGAGCCTCTCGAGCTCGAGCATGGCTACCCGCTCCGCTTGCTGATCCCCAAGCGATATTTCTGGAAGAGCTCGAAATGGATCCGTGGCCTCGAGTTCCTCGACCACGATCAGCTCGGGTTCTGGGAGCGCTACGGCTACAACAACGACGCTGACCCGTGGAAGGAAGAGCGGTTCAGCGAATAGCTGACAGCCGCGGGTCGCGCGGATAGGTCGACAGGCACTCGTGACCGGTCTCCGTGATGAGGACCTGCTCCTCCAGCTTGACCCCCTCGCGTCCCCCGTGCCGCCCGACGTAGCTCTCGACGCACAGGACCATCCCCGCCTCCAGGACCCCCTCGTATCCCGAGCGCTCCCAGTCCGACGGGTAGGGCACGGCCGGATATTCGTCGCACAGCCCGACGCCGTGGAACAGCACCGAATAGCGGTTGGGCAGGCAGTCGGCCGGTACGCTCGTGGCCGCCTGGGACAGCTCTCGGAACGATCTGCCCGGCTTGAGCAACGAGATGTTCGCGGCGATCTGGTCTTCGGCGATGGCGTACAGCGCCCGCTGCTCGTCGGTCGGATGCCCGTCGCCCGCCAGCCACGTGCGCGACATGTCGCAGCAATAGCCGTACGGGCCGATCAGGTCGGTGTCGAAGGCGACGAGATCTCCGGCCTCGATCACCCGGGCCGAGGACTCCTGGAACCACGGGTTGGTCCGCGGGCCCGACGTGAGCAGGCGAGTCTCGATCCACTCGCCACCGCGGCGGACGTTCTCGGCGTGGAGGATGGCCCA
>DASYJV010000327.1:0-5704 GCA_035996105.1 Candidatus Limnocylindrales bacterium
TCTCCTCGCCCTCGCCGATCCGCTAAGCCGACCGCGACGGCCGGGGTCCGGGCGCTCACCGACGCGGGGCTCGAGGTGTGGCTGGTGACCGGCGATGGCGCCACGACCGCGGCGACCGTCGGACGCCAGGTCGGGATCCCACCGGAGCGCATCGAGGCCGAGGCGCGACCGGCCGACAAGGTGGCCACCGTCCAACGTCTCCAGGCCCGGGGTCTCGTCGTCGCGATGGTCGGCGATGGGATCAACGACGCCCCGGCGATCGCCCAGGCGGACCTCGGGGTGGCCATCGGGACGGGGACCGACGTGGCGATCGCCGCCTCGGACGTCACCCTGGTGGGTGGCGATCCGCGCTCGATCGCGGACGCCATCGAGCTCTCGCGGGCGACGATGGCGGTCATCCGGCAGAACCTGTTCTGGGCATTCGCCTACAACATCGTGCTCATCCCGGTCGCGATGGGCGTGCTCTATCCGCCATTCGGCATCACGCTCAGCCCTGCGCTCGCTGCCGGCGCGATGGCGCTGTCGTCGGTCTCGGTGGTGCTCAACTCCCTGCGGCTGCGCGGTTTCGACGGTCGCCGACTCGTACACTCCGGTCATGCACCAGCACCCGCATCGGAAGACGGCGTCGGCTGATCCGCGCGATCTGACCGGCCCGTTCCGGCATCAGGTGGAGATCACCGTCCGGTTCGCCGACACCGACGCGATGGGTCACGTCAACAACGCCAAGTACCTGACCTACTGTGAGATCGCCCGGATCCGGTACTGGACCGACGTGACCGGCGAGCCGATCGCGCTTGGCACCGAGGGCGCCGAAAGCCTGATCCTGGCCGAAGCGCGGATCACCTATCGGGCGCCGGCCTTCCACGGTGAGATCGTCACGGTCGAGACCCGGGCATCGCGGATCGGCCGCTCATCCTTCACGCTCGAGCATCGATTGCTCGCCTGCGTCGCGAGCGAGGACCGCCGCCTGGTCGCGGTCAGCGAATCGGTGCTGGTCCGGTACGACTACGCGTCGGGAGTGCCGGTCGCCCTGTCCGACGCGTCCATCGCGGCCATCGAGGGCTTCGAGGGCCGGCCACTCCGCGGCTGACCGGCAGACGGGCGGCGAGTCAGTCCGTGACCGCCCGGAAGATCGCGACGGCGTTCTGGCCGCCGAAGCCAAAGCCGTTGACCGCGACGGTCTCCACCTTCGCCCGCCGCGCCGTGAGCGGGACGTAGTCCAGGTCGCATTCGGGATCGGGCGTGTGCAGGTTGGCGGTCGGCGGGATCACGCCATCGCGGATCGCGCCGAAGGCCGCCAGGGCCGAGGCGATCCCGGCCGCGCCGACGAGGTGGCCGATCATCGATTTCGGCGAGCTGATCGCGACCTTGTACGCGTGGTCGCCGTAGGCCGCCTTGATCGCCTTGGTCTCCGTCGAGTCGTTGAGCTGGGTCGCGGTCCCGTGCGCGACGATGTAGTCGACCTCGTCGGGCGCCACGTCGGCGTTCCGGAGCGCGGCGGTCATCGCCCGCGTCTGGCCGCGCCCGGACGGGTCCGGCGCACTGATGTGGAACGCATCGGCGGTCAGGGCGCCACCGATGATCTCCGCGATCGGGGTCGCGCCGCGCGCGCGGGCGTGCGCCAGGGATTCGACGACGACGACGCCGGCACCCTCGCCAAGGACGAACCCGTCACGGGTGCCATCGAACGGCCGCGAGGCCGTCGCCGGGTCGTCGTTGCGCTTCGAGAGCGCGGTCATGTTCGACAGCGCGGCCAGACCCATCGGCCAGATGGGCGCCTCGGTGCCGCCGGTCAGCACGACGTCGCACTCGCCGGTCCTGATGAGTCGCAGGGCGTCGTGGAAGGCGATGACCGAGGTGGCGCAGGCCGCGACCTGGGTGATCACGGGTCCGGTCAGGCCGTACTCGATCGACAGCATGCAGGCCGCCATCGAGCCCGACAGCGCCGGCACCGCGAACGGGCTGACGAAGCGCGGCCCCTTCTGGTCGTGGACGTGGGTGCCGTCGATGATCTGCTCGATGCCACCGCCGCCGGTGTTGACGACAACGCCCACGCGATCGCGCTGCTCCTGGCTCATCGCCGCGAAATCGATCCCGGAGTCGCGCACGGCCTCCTTGCCGGCGCCCATCGCGAGCTGGATGAACCGGCTCATCCGGCGCGCCATCTTCGCGTCCATGACGGTCGTCGGGTCGAAGTCGAGGACCTCGGCCGCGATCCGGACCTCGAAGGCGGCCGTGTCGAAGCGTGTCACCTGGCGGGTCCCGGTCACGCCCGCGACGAGGTTCGACCAGTAGGTCGGGAAGTCGTTGCCGATGGGCATCAGCGCACCCAGCCCGGTCACGACCGCGCGGCGAGCTGGATCCTGTTCAGGCAAGACGGTCACTCATCGACATCGACCGGTGCATTGTACCGGCGGCACCGCCGCCAGCCGCCGCCCAGCGTCCGTCAATCGCCGTCGTAGCGCTTGAAGATCACCGCTCCGTTGTGACCGCCCAGGCCGATGGTGTTGGAGAGGGCGTACCGGATCGGCAGCGCGGTCGTCTCCTGGACGACCCACAGGTCACAGGCAGGGTCCGGGTCGCGATAGTTGATGGTCGCGGGCGCACATTGCTCGACCACCGACATGACCGTCGCGAACGCCTCGAACGCCCCGGCGGCGCCCATCATGTGGCCGGTCATCGACTTGGTCGCGCTGATCGCGAGCGAGCGCGCCTGCCCGGCCGAGCGATCGCCGAAGACTGCCCAGATCGCCTCGGCCTCGCGTCGGTCGCCGAGCGGCGTGGACGTCCCGTGCGGGTTGATGAGGTCGACCTCGTCGGCCGGGACACCGCGCCGATCCAGCGCCATCTTCATCGCCCGCGCGGAGCCGATCCCGCCCTCGATCGGCTGGATCATGTCCCAGCCGTCGGCCGCGGAACCGTAGCCGATGACCTCGGCATAGATCCGGGCGCCACGGGCCTTGGCCAGCTCTAGGTCCTCCAGGAGCAGCGAGCCGGCACCCTCGCCGAGCACGAACCCGTCGCGCGTCAGGTCGAACGGACGAGAGACGGTCTCGGGTGCCTCGCCCGGGCGGGGCATCCCCATCCCGCGCATGTTGGAGAACCCTGCGTGACCGACCTCGAGCAGCGGGGCCTCGGTCGAACCGCTGATGACCGCGATGCAGTCACCGCGCCGGATCGCCTCGGCCCCCTCGCCGACACTGTGGGTGCCGGTCGCGCAGGCCGACACCACGCACATGTTGTGGCCGATGGCGCCCGTCTCGATGGCGATCATCCCGGAGCAGCTGTCGACCAGCGCGTTGGCGATGAAGGTCGGCGCGACGGTTCGCGGCCCGCGTTCCTTGAGGGACGCAAAGTTGTCGATCATCAGCGACTGCCCACCCGCGCCCGAGCCGAAGATCACGCCGACCTCGGTCCGGTTCTCGTCGGTGATCTCGAGGCCCGAATCGGCGAGCGCCTGCTTGGCGGCGGCGACGCCGAAATGGAGGCTGGCCTCGCTCCTCCGGGCGGCCTTGGGGTCCATCCAGTCGTTCGGGTCGAAGTCCTTCACCTCGCCCCCGAGCTTGGCCTCGTAGGGCGTGGTATCGAACTTGGTGATCGGGCCCAGCCCGGAAACCCCGTTGACGAGGTTGCTCCAGGCGGTCGTGACATCGTTACCGACCGAGCTGATGACTCCGAGACCGGTGACGACCACACGGCGGTCGTAGTCGGGCTTGCGCAACGTTGGTGTCCTTCCTGTTGGGGTGGTGTGGGTCGGGTCGCGCCGGTCAGGCCGGCGTGGAGGCAAGGGTCAGGAGTCGATCGGCCGAGCCCGGGTCATCCGCGGGGATGACCTCGACATCCGGGGCGATCCGCTTGATGAGCCCGGTCAGCACGCGACCGGGGCCGATCTCGACGAATGTCGCAACGCCGGCGGCGACCATCTTCTCGACGGCGCGGACCCAGTCCACGCCGGCCGTCAGGTGCTCGATCAGCTCGGTCCGGGCCGCCTCGGCGGTCGTGATCGGCCGCGCGTTCGCGTTGGCGAGGAGCGGCACCGCCGGGTCGTGGAAGGCGACATCGGCCAGCGCGGCACGCATCCCGTCCGCGGCCTCGGCCATGAGCGGCGAGTGGGCGGCCACGGAGACCGGCAGCACGATGGCGCGTTTCGCGCCGAGCGTCCTGGCCAGATCGGCGCCGGCTTCGACCGCGCGACGCTCGCCCGAGACGACGACCTGCCCCGGTGCGTTCCGATTGGCCACCACGAACACGCCTTGCCGCGATGCCTCGGCCACGAGCTCGGGGAGCCGTTCGTCGTCGAGACCGATCAGGGCGGCCATCGCGCCATCGCGTCCCTGACCGGACGCCTGCATCAGTCGACCCCGCTCGCGCACGAGCCGAACGCCGTCCTCGAGTCCGAGCGCGCCGGCCGCCACGAGCGCCGAATATTGGCCCATCGAGTGGCCCGCGATGAAGGCCGGCACCGGTGCTGTCAGCCCCTCGGCGGCCCAACGCTCGCGGAGGGCGGCCAGGATGGCCATCGAGGAGGCGAGGATCGCCGGCTGCGCGTTCTCGGTCAGGTCGAGCCGTTCGGCGGGGCCGCCCCAGGCGAGCTCGCTGAGTGGCACGCCGAGCGCCTGGTCAGCGGCTGCGAAGGCGGCGGCGGCGGCGGGCGAGTCGGCGGCGAGGGCCTGCCCCATGCCGACGGCCTGGGAGCCCTGGCCGGGACACACGAAGGCAAGGAGACGCATCGCCCGCAGCGTAGGTCGTGGCAGACCGGTCCTGCGCAACTAGCGTGCATGGTTGCATGCGATACGGCCGGGCCGTACGCTTGCCCGCGTGTCCGACGCCCGTCCCGCGCACCGTACGACCACCCGCCCCGCACCGCGGCGAGCGATCGCCAGGCAGTTCGAGGCGGACCTGTCCGCCCCGGTCCTGGCCGCCGGCAACCGTCTTCCCAACGTTCGCCAGATCAGCGAGCGGGTCGCGATGGGTCGAGCGCTCTGGCGCGAGCTGGTCATCGGTTTTGCCGGCCAGCTCGGGGAGCTTCGACTGGGCTTCACCCAGCTCGCGGCCCTCTACGTCCTGGCCGATGGCAGCACGCTGACGGTCGGTGAGCTGGCCGAATCGATCGGCCGGTCGCCATCCGCAACGAGCCGGCTGGTCGCCGGGCTCGTCCGTCGCCGTCTCGTCGAGCGGCAGCAGGAGCCGGAGGACCGGCGGCAGCGTACGCTGCGCCTGACACCGCGCGGCCACGCCGTCCTGCGCGTCGTGGACCGGGCGCGGGCGGACCAGTTCCTCTCGGCGGTCCGGCCGCTGCCCACCGCCGAGCGAGCCATCGTCGCGATGGGCGTCGCGGCCCTGGCGACCCACGCCATCAGCCGGCGCGGCCGGCTCATCCGGACGCCGCCTGGATAGGAGGACCCATGGACCTGCTGCGCGCCGCCGAATACTCGTTCGAGCTCAAGCATCGCCATGACGACGGGTCGTTGGGCGCCTTCGAGCCTGTGCCTCCCCACCACAGCCCCACCGACCATGACCCCGAGCGCGAGTGGGCGAACGGGACGATCTACCGGTGCACGACCTGCGACGAAGAGATCCTCGTGACCCCCACCGAGGATCCCGGCGCGGTCCGAGGACGCGGCTGAGCCCGAGGACGCGGCTGACCCTCGATGGGCGGGCCTAGCCGCAAAAGCCGCGGACGACGTCGTATAGCACGGGCAGT
>DASYJV010000328.1:0-5340 GCA_035996105.1 Candidatus Limnocylindrales bacterium
CAACCTCGGTGCGATGGCCGCCGCCGCCAGGTCGATCCAGACCATCGCCGTAACCGAAGCGGTGCGCGACGCGACGATCGGGCGGCGCAAGGTCAAGCGCGGCCAGGCGATCGCCCTCGACCCGGATGACGGGCTCGTCGCGGCCGGCACAGACCGCGAGCGGACCGTCCTCAGCGCGGTCGAGACCCTGACGCCGGGCTATGAGCTCATCACGCTGTTCTATGGCACGGGCGCCGACCTGGCCGAGGCGGAGGCGATGGCACGGCGGATCGGCGCCGCGCTGCCCGGCATCGAGGTCGAGGTCCGCCACGGCGGGCAGCCGTTCTATCGCTACCTGATCGCCGCCGAGTAGGCGTGGCCAAACCAGCGACCCTGGCTCCGCCCCCGACCGACCCGGTCGCGCTGCTGTCGACCCCACTGGCGGCATCGGGGATCGTCGCGGGCGCCTCCCTGCGTCGGGCCGGGATCAAGCTTGATTTCTACACGGTGCGGGACCTGCTCTTCCACCTTCCCCGCCGCTACGACGACCTGCGCGAGATGCGCAAGCTCGGCGACCTGGCCGGGGAGGAGGACGGCACCGTCGTCTCTGCGCAGGCGCGTGTCGGTGACGTCCGGGTCGAGCCCGGATTCCGCGGACGGACGCAGCGCACCATCGCGCGGCTCGAGGACGACACCGGATCGATCGATGCGACCTGGTTCGGCCGCCGGTTCATCGAGCGCCGGCTGCCGGTCGGCGGTGAGGTCGTGGTCTCGGGCAAGGTCAAGCACTTCGGTCGCCGCCTGACCCTGGACAACCCGGAGTTCCAGGTCCTGGCCGAGGACGGTGACACGGAGCTGCTGCACGCGGGTCGCATCGTGCCGGTCTATCCGCTCACGGCCGGTCTGACCGCGATCCGGCTTCGGTTCGCCATCCGCGAGGCGCTCGACAAGGCCGGGCACGCCTACCCCGAGTATCTCCCGGCCGGGATCCTCGCCGAGGAGGGGCTCGTGCCGGTCGCCCGGGCGATCGAGGAGGCCCACTACCCGGACTCCTTCGAGGGTCGCGATGCGGCGCTTCGTCGGCTGGCCTTCGATGAGCTGCTCGCACTGCAGCTCGGGATGGTCCAGCGACGCCGCCAGCGCATCCGCGACGCGGCGCCCCGGATCGCCTTCGACGCGAGTGCGGACGACCTGGTGCGGGGGGCGCTGACCGATGCCCTCGGCCGGCGCGTCGGTCACGCGGTCGAGCTCACCCCGGACCAGCTCGCGGCGATGACCGCCATCCGCGACGACCTCGCCCGCCCGACCCCGATGCTGCGTCTGCTCCAGGGCGACGTCGGGTCGGGAAAGACGGCCGTCGCGGCGTACGCCCTCGCCGCGACCGCCCGGGCCGGGCTCCAGGGCGCCCTCCTGGCCCCGACCGACCTGCTTGCCCGCCAGCACCTCGAAACGGTCGGCGCCCTCCTCGAAGGCGTCGGGATCGGCGTGACGCTCCTGACCGGATCGCTCAAGGCGGACGTGAAGGCCAAGGCGCTCGAGGCGATCGCCTCCGGCCAGGCGCTCGTCGTGGTCGGGACCCACGCGCTCATCCAGGAGACGGTCTCCTTCGCCGACCTCGGACTGGTCGTGATCGACGAGCAGCATCGCTTCGGCGTCGACCAGCGTGGCCAGCTCGAGGCCAAGGCCGGCGGGCGCTCGCCCCACGTGCTGTTGATGACCGCCACACCGATCCCGAGGACGCTCGGCCAGGTCCTGTATGCCGACCTCGATGTCTCGGACCTGCGAACCCCGCCCGTCGGTCGGGTCCGGATCCAGACCGGGCTCAAGCGCCCTGTCGATCTCGCGACGACCTGGGAGAAGGTGCGCCAGGAGGCTGCCCTCGGGCACCGGACGTTCGTCGTCGTGCCGCTCATCGAGGAGGGTGCCGACGAGGGTGATGGCGCGGTCGCTGCCGAAAGCGAGGCCGTCCGACTCGCTGCCCTCCTCGCGCCGTTGCGGGTCGGGATGGTCCATGGTCGCCTCAAGCCCGTCGAGCGCGACGCCGAGATGACCCGATTCCGGGACGGGGAGCTCGACGTCCTCGTCGGCACGACGGTGGTCGAGGTCGGGGTCGATGTCCCGGCCGCGACGATGATGGTCATCCAGGGTGCGGACCGGTTCGGGCTGGCCCAGCTTCACCAGCTTCGCGGCCGGGTCGGTCGCGGCTCGATCGAGTCGTTCTGCGTGCTCGTCTCCGATACCGCCGACGAGGTCGCCATCGCCCGGCTCCGAGCGGTCATCAAGTCGAACGACGGGTTCGACCTCGCCGAGAAGGACTTCGAGCTGCGCAAGGAGGGTGACGTGCTGGGGCTCGCCCAGAGCGGCTTCCCGCGATTGCGCGTCGCGTCGCTCCAGGTCGCCGAGCATCGGGACCTCGCCGTCCGGGCCCGTGCGCACGCGGAAGCGCTGCTCGACACCGAAGGACGCATGGTCCCGGCCCGCCCCGTCCTGACCGCCGAGCTCGAGACCGGCTGGCTCCGGCGGGTCGCGGCCGGCGAACCGGCGAGCGGCACGTGAGCGACGCCGGCCGGGTGATCGCCGGGACCGCCCGGGGGATCCGCCTCGACGCCCCGGGCGACGCGACACGCCCGTTCGGCGACCGGGTCAAGCAGACGCTCTTCGCGATCCTGGAGCCTTCGCTCGCGGGCGCCCGCGTGCTGGACCTGTTCGCTGGCTCGGGTGCGGCAGGGATCGAGGCGCTCTCGCGCGGGGCGGCCGAGGTGACCTTCGTGGAACGCGATCGGGGTGCGGCGGCGGTCATCGCCACCAACCTCGCCCGGACGCACCTGGGCGGCCCGCGAGCGCACATCGTGCGCGCCGAGGCGCTCGCCTGGCTGGCCGGCCGGGACGCAGCCGATGCCGCCCCGTTCGATCTCGTGATCCTCGACCCGCCCTATACCGAGACCGCCCTGCTCGCCTCCGCCCTCGAGGCGATCGCCCCGAGCATCGTCCCCGGCGCGCGGGTCGTGGCCAAGCATTTCTGGCGTGACGCTCCGCCGCCGCGCGTGGGACTGCTAGCATCCGAGCGCGAGCGCCGATTCGGCGAGACGACCCTCACGTTCTACCGACGCCAGGAGGAGCGATGAACACGATCGCGGTCTATCCCGGCTCGTTCGATCCGATCACCAACGGCCACCTCGACATCGTGGCTCGCGCAGCGGCCGTCTTCGACACGGTGATCGTCGCGGTCCTGGCCAACCCGCGCAAGGCGCCCTTGCTCGGGATCGACGAACGGATCCGGGTCATCGGCGAGGCCCTTGTCGACGTCGGCCATCCCCCGGGCAGCTTCGACATCGTGGCCTTTGACGGGCTGACCGTCGATCTGTGCCGGGCCCGCGGCGCGACGGCGATCGTGCGCGGCCTGCGCGCCATCAGCGACTTCGAGACGGAGATGCAGCTGGCCCATAACAACCGGGTGCTCGCACCGGACGTCGACACCGTCTTCTTCATGACGTCGGTGGCCAACGGCTACGTCAGCTCGAGCCTGGTCAAGGAGATCGCGAGCTTCGGCGGCGATGTCTCGGCGATGGTCCCGGCGGCCGCGCAACGGGCCGTCCTGGCCTCCCTCGGCAAGCCCTGAGCAGCCCTCATCGTGCGATACTTCGCCCCAGCCTGACACCCGAGCCCCGACAGCCTGGAGGCCGGTCCCATCGACATCATCTTTCTCGTCGAGCGACTCGAGTCGCTGATCGCCAACGGCAAGAAGCTGCCGCTGACCACGAACGTCGTCGTTGACCAGAACGCCGCCCTCGGTCTGATCGATGAGCTGCGTGTCGCGGTCCCGGAGGAGGTCCGGGCGGCCAAGAGGATCAACACGGAAGGCGAGCGGATCATCGAGAAGGCCCAGGACGAGGCGGAGCGGATCGTCGCCAAGGCCCAGGAACAGGCGGCCTTCCTGATCGACGAGCGCGGGCTCACCCAGGCGGCCCAGGTGTTGAGCGACGAGATCACCGCGACGGCCGAGCGCGACGCCGATGCCATCCGGCGAGGCGCCGACGAATACGCGGTGAGCGTCCTGGTCGGCCTCGAGGGCGATGTCGTCAAGACACTCCAGAGCATCAAGAACGGGATCGCGCTGCTCGGCGATCGGCGCTCGTCGCTCGGCACCGCTGACGCCGGGTCGGACGATCGGGACGGCGGCGACCGCTGGGAAGACGAGACGGCCGAGTCGTCCTCCCGACCCAGGTGACCGCAGGCGGTCCTGGCGACGAACAGCTGACCTGGAACGTCGCCGGACTGCTGACCGATGACCCGGGCGCCGACCGCGTCATCGAGATCGACGACGTCACCCTCGACCTGGCCGAGGATCTTCGGCTCGCCGCGCCGCTGAGCGGCCGCGTCCGGCTCCTGCGGACCAATCGGGGCATCCTCGCCCATGCCGACCTGCACGGCGCGCTCCAGCTGGAATGCAGCCGCTGTCTTCGCGAGATCGAGCACCCGATCGAGATCCGGTTCCAGGAGGAGTTCCTGCCCGCCCTCGACCTCGCCAGCGGACGGCCGCTGGCGACTGACGAGGAGCCCGACGTCGCGCGGCTGACCGACCATCACGAGCTTGACCTGGCGGTGCCCGTTCGCGAGGCCATCCTGCTCGCCGAGCCCATCGCGATCCTGTGCGAGCCGGACTGTCCGGGTCTGTGCGTGGTGTGCGGGCTCCGACTCGACGAGGGGACCCACGACCATCCCACCGACGATATCGACCCGCGTCTCGAGGCGTTGCGCGGATTCCAGGCCGAGGACCGCTGACGGCGGCGACCGATTCGCGCTAGACTCCGCCGTCGGTCCGATGACCTCCGAAGAGGGGGCCGTGACCCCGAACGAAGCCAGCCAGCGCATCGCGACCTGCGATGATCCGAAGGAGCTCCCGACCCCATGGGTGTACCCAAGCGACGCGTCTCGCATGCCCGCCAGGGCGAGCGTCGCGCCCATCTCGCGATCGGCGTGCCGCAGCTCGAGGAGTGCCCGCACTGCCACGAGATGAAGCTGCCCCACCACGCCTGCCCCAACTGCGGCTATCACCAGGGCCGCCAGGCCCTCCAACTCAAGCCGGCCAGCGGCGACGACGCCGCGCGCTGACGCGGTGACCGAGCCTTGGCCGAACCCGCCCGGGGCCGGCGCGGGCGGCGTCCGCGTCGCGGTCGACGCGATGGGCGGCGACCATGGTCCCGCGGAGGTCGTCCCCGGCGCGCTCGAGTTCGCCCGGACCCATCCTGAGGACGCGGTCATCCTCGTCGGCGACCAGGCGACGCTGGCCAACGTCGCCGGCCCGCTGCCGGGGAACGTCACGATCGTCCACGCGAGCGAGGTCATCGGGATGGACGAGCA